>JAEXTE010000210.1 GCA_023453655.1 Pseudomonadota bacterium | reverse complement strand
GGCCGGCGCGATGCCGGCCGGGATGAAACGGCGGCGCTAGCCGGCCGGCTGCGCCTCCGCGGCCAGCGGTTCGCCCGCCAGCTCGGCGATCAGCGCCGCCACGCCGCGCGGATCCTCCTGCTGGGCGACGTGGCCGCCGGGGAAGGTGCGGATGGTCCAGCCGCGGGCCTTGGCGTTCTGCCAGCTGCGATCCTTCCGCGCGCGCTCCTCGACCGACTGGTCGGCGGGCACGAAGGCCACGTAGCTCACCGGCAGCGCCAGCGCGGCGGGATTGCGGTAGCGCACCGGCTGGCTGAAGCACTTCACCGAATGCTTGACGCTGTAGGGCGGCTTGTCGCCGGGCTTGACCCACGGCACCTGCATGAAGCCGTCCTTGAACCGCTCCGGATCCTGGCCGCCGCCCTCGAACAGGTCCCAGATCGACTGCCCGTCCCCGGGCACCGCCGCATCCAGGAACACCACGTGCCGGAGCCGCTCGGGGATGCGGTCCATCACCCCGGTGATCACCATGCCGCCGTAGCTGTGGCCGGTCAGCACCACGTCGTGCAGGTCCTCGAACAGGATCAGGTTGACCACGTCGTTGATGTGCGTCTCCAGATCGATCTCGGTGCTGTTGAGGTGCTCGCGCTCGCCCAGGCCGGTGAGGGTGGGGCGGTACACCGTGTGGCCTGCGTCGACCAGGAACTGGCCGGTGCGCTTCCACTCCCAGCCGCCGGCGGTCGCGCCATGGACCATGACGAAGGTCTGCTTCGCGGCCGCGACCGCGGGTAGCAGCAGGCAGGCCGCGCAGAGCAGCAGGGCGAACAGCGGTCGGAGACGAGGGTGCATGGGTCGTTCCTGCAGGGCGCGCCGGGCGCGGAGCGCGACAGCGTGCCACGCGGGCGGGCGCCAGGACGGCCCGATTCCATAAAACGATCACGACATTCCGCGACTGGATCGCGCATGCGCGCCTCAGCCGGTTCGACCGGCCCGCGACGCACGGCGAGGCGGGGCGCCGGGCGATCCGCTGCGCAGCGCCGGGCGCCCGGCGTTACGCTGTCCCCATGGACGCGATGCCCCCGAGTCGGCTGCAGCTGCCGCGCGGCCCCTGGTCCAGCGTGCTCGAAGCGCTGTGCGCACGGTTCCCGCAGGTGGACGAGGCGACATGGCGCAGCCGCTTCGCGCGTGGACGCGTGCAGGATGCGCAGGGTCGCCCGATCGACATCGCGGCTGCCTATCGTGCCGGGCTGGAAGTGCGCTACTTCCGCGAGGTGGAGGACGAGCGGCCGATCCCCCAGGCCGAATCCGTGCTGCATGCCGACGCCCACCTGGTGGTGGCCTGGAAGCCGCCGTTCCTGCCGGTGGCGCCGACCGGCGCCTACGTGCGCGAGACCCTGCTCACCCGCCTGGTCGCGCGGCTCGGCAACCGGGCGCTGGCCCCGCTGCACCGCATCGATCGCGATACCTCGGGGCTGGTGCTGTTCTCGGCCGACCCGGCCAGCCGCGCGCGCTACCACGCGCTGTTCAGCGGGCGCCGCATCCGCAAGCACTACCTGGCGCTGGCGCCGCCGCTGCCGGCGCTGTCGTTTCCATATCGCCATCGCAGCCGGCTCGCGCCCGGCGAGCCGTTCTTCCGCATGCGCGAGGTGCCGGGCGAGGCCAACAGCGAGACGGTGATCGAGCCGATCGACCGCGGCGACGCCAACTGGACCTACCGGCTCGAGCCGGTGACCGGGCGCAAGCACCAGCTGCGCGTGCACATGGCCGCGCTGGGCGCGCCGATCCTGCATGATCGCTTGTATCCCGAGCTGCAGCCGCAGGCGCCCGACGACGCGGATCGCCCGCTGCGGCTGTGCGCCCATTCGCTCGCATTCGATGATCCGCTGACCGGCGAACCACGGCGTTTCTCCGTCGAGCCGGGCTTCGACGTGCCCTGACCGGCGTGGTGGCATCGACAATCCGGCACCATGATCGTCTCGCACGCGAAGATGCGGCTTCCAGCGGCACGTCGCAGGCCGTGAGACAGGCGCCGGGACACTGACTCCCGGCTCCGGGACAGTCCTGCCGGCACCGCTCCGGTACGATTCCGGGCCTGTCGACGCCTCCGCAAAGGAATGCCGTGACTCCCATCATCTCCATCCGCAACCTGGGCAAGACCTACCAGAGCGGCTTCCAGGCGCTGGGCTCGATCGACCTCGACATCCGCAAGGGCGAGATCCTGGCCCTGCTGGGGCCCAACGGCGCGGGCAAGACCACCCTGATCAGCATCGTCTGCGGCATCGTCAATCCCAGCCGCGGCGAGGTGACCGTCGCCGGCTACGACATCGTGCGCGACTACCGCGCGGCGCGCAGCCTGATCGGCCTGGTGCCGCAGGAGCTGTCCACCGACGCGTTCGAGACGGTGTGGGCGACGGTGAAGTTCAGCCGCGGCCTGTTCGGTCGCAAGCCCGATCCGGCCTACCTGGAGAAGGTGCTGCGCGAGCTGTCGCTGTGGGACAAGAAGGACAGCAGGATCATGACCCTGTCCGGCGGCATGAAGCGCCGCGTGCTCATCGCCAAGGCGCTGGCGCACGAGCCGGAGATCCTGTTCCTGGACGAGCCCACCGCCGGCGTGGACGTGGAGCTGCGGCGCGACATGTGGGCCTTGGTGCGCCGGCTGCGCGAGGACGGCGTCACCATCATCCTCACCACCCACTACATCGAGGAGGCCGAGGTGATGGCCGACCGCATCGGCGTGATCGACAAGGGCGCGCTGGTGGTGGTGGAGGACAAGCACGTGCTGATGCGCAAGCTCGGCAAGAAGCAGCTCACGCTGACCCTGCCCGCGCCCATGGCCGCCGTGCCTGCCGGACTGGCCGGGCTGCCGCTGGAGCTGGCCGACGACGGCCATGCCCTGGTCTATACGTTCGATTCGCAGACCGA
>JAEXTE010000205.1 GCA_023453655.1 Pseudomonadota bacterium | reverse complement strand
AGCAGCGCCAGCGCCGCCCACGCCAACCGCGCGCGCGCCGGCAGGATCATCCCTTGGGAACCAGCAGGGTCGCGCCGGTCATCTCGGCGGGCTTGTCGAGCCCGAGCAGGTCGCGCAGGGTCGGCGCCAGGTCGCGCAGCGCGCCGCCGCGGCGCAGGCTCGCGTCGCGGCTGCCCACGTAGACCAGGTCCACCGGGCCAACCGTGTGCGAGGTATGCGGTTCGCCGGTCTCGGGGTCGCGCATCATCTCGCAGTTGCCGTGGTCGGCGGTCACCAGCAGTTCGCCTCCCTTCGCGCGCACCGCGGCCACGATCTGCCCCACCGCGCGATCCACCGTCTCCACCGCCTTGATCGCCGCCGACAGTACGCCGGTGTGGCCGACCATGTCGGGATTGGCGAAATTGCAGATGATCGCGTCGAAACGCTCGGCCTCGATCGCCTCGACCAGGCGCGCGCACACTTCCGGCGCGCTCATTTCCGGCTGCAGGTCGTAGGTGGCCACCTTCGGGCTCGGCACCAGGATGCGCTCCTCGCCCGGATAGGGGTCCTCGCGGCCGCCGCTGAGGAAGAAGGTCACGTGCGCGTACTTCTCGGTCTCGGCGATGCGCAGCTGGGTCATCCCGTTGGCGCCCAGCACCTCGCCCAGGGTGTTGGCGAGGTTGTCCGGCGCGAAGGCCACCGGTGCCGGCAGGCTGGCGTCGTATTCGGTCAGGCATACGAAGCGCGACAGCGACGGGCGGCGCACCCCCGCGCCAAGGCCGTCGAATCCCGGCGAGACGAACGCGGCGCTGAGCTGGCGCGCGCGGTCGGCGCGGAAGTTCATGAACACGATCGCGTCGCCGTCGCGCACCGGCTGCGCGCCGGCGATGGCGGTCGGCTTGACGAACTCGTCGTTCTCGCCGCGCGCGTAGGCCGCCTGCAGCGCGGCCAGGGCATCGGGCGCCTCGCCTTGTGCGTCCACGATCGCGTCCCAGGCCAGGCGTACGCGCTCCCAGCGCTTGTCGCGGTCCATGGCGTAGTAGCGGCCCGACACGCTGGCCACGTGCGCATTGCCCAGCGCGGCGCAGCGGTCCTGCAGGGCGTGCAGGCTGGGCTCGGCCGAGCGCGGCGGCGTGTCGCGCCCGTCCAGGAACGCATGCACCGCCACCCGCGGCACGCCGCGCCGCGCCGCCAGGCCGAGCATCGCGAACAGGTGGCGCTCATGGCTGTGCACGCCGCCCGGCGAGACCAGGCCCATCAGGTGCAGGGTGCCGCCGCTGGCCAGCACCGCGTCGCAGGCGGCGTTGAGTTCGGCGTTGTCGAAGAAGCTGCCGTCCTCGATCGCCGCGTCGATGCGGGTCAGGTCCTGGTAGACGATGCGGCCGGCGCCGATGTTCATGTGCCCGACTTCGGAATTGCCCATCTGCCCGTCGGGCAGGCCGACGTGGCGGCCCTCGGTGTGGACCAGGGTCGTGGGGTGCCCGGCCAGCAGGCCGCGCCAGGTGGGCACGTCGGCCAGCGCGATGGCGTTGTCGTCCGGATCGTCGCGATGGCCCCAGCCATCGAGGATCAGCAGGACGACGGGCTTGGGGCGCGCGGAGCGGGAAGCGGGGGCGGCTGGCACGGACGGGAGTCCCGGTGACTTTCGACCGGTGCGATTGTAGCCGCGCGGGCGCAAGCTGTCGGACAACGCCATCGCCGCGCAACCGTTGCAGCGGCAACCGCGCCCCGTCCGGAGGATCGTCCATGCCACGCACCCGCGTTTCCCTGTCCCTGGCCCTGGCCGCCGTGCTGTGCACCGCACCCGCGCTGGCGCAGCAGGAGATCAGCAAGGTCAACGGCAGCATCGTCGCGCAGGCGGGCCGCCCCTACGGCGACGTGGAAACGGTGAACGGCAGCATCACCATCGAGGGCGGCGCCAGCGTCAAGGACGCGGAGACGGTGAACGGCAGCATCCGCGCCGCCGACGACATCGGCGCGGCCAGCCTGTCCACGGTCAACGGCAGCATCCGCGTCGGCGCGCGCGCCACCGTGCGCGGCGGCGTGGGGACGGTGAACGGCAGCATCTTCATCGGCGCCGGCGGCCGGGTTGGCGGCGACGTGGAAACGGTGAATGGCGCAATCGGCCTGGTCGACGTGGACATGGACGGCCGCGTCGCCACCGTCAGCGGCGACATCACCGTCGGCGTCGGTTCGCACGTGCGCGGCGGGATCCATATCGACAAGCCTTCTTCCAACTGGTTCCCGGTGCAGATCAACAAGCGCAAGCCGAAGATCGTGATCGGACCCGGCGCGGTGGTCGAAGGCGAACTGGTGTTCAAGCGCGAGGTCACCCTGTACGTGCACGAGACCGCGCGCGTGGGCAAGGTGACCGGCGCCACGCCGGTGTCCTACAGCACGGCGCAGTCGCCGCAGGATTGAGGACCCCGCGCGGCGCGACCGGTCGCGGAACCGCTGCCGGCCTGCGCGCCCGCGGCACTGTCCCCGCTTCCGCAGGCGCCTGGGCGTCGCCCCGGGTGGCGGACCCTTGCCGGTCGCGGCCGGCGTAGAATCGGCGGTTCCGGTTTCCTGGGAGTTCCACCGAATGCGTTCACCCCTGATCCTCGCCTGCGCCGGCAGCCTGCTGCTGGCCGCGTGCAGCCGCGAGCCCGCTGCGCCTGCCGCCGATCCCGCCGCCGACAGCAGCGCGCCCGCCGAACACACGTTCAAGCCGGAGATCGACGCCGACGACCTGCGCGTGCTGGTCTCCACCCTGGCCTCGGACGAGTTCGAGGGCCGCGCCCCCGGTTCCGCGGGCGAGGACAAGACGGTCGAGTACATCAAGGCGCAGTACGAGCGCATCGGCCTGAAGCCCGGCGGCGACAACGACACCTACTTCCAGACCGTGCCGATGGTCGAGACCACGGCCGACGACGCCACCGTGCTGCGCCTGGACAGCAACGGCAGCCAGCGCGAACTCAAGTTCGGCACCGAGATGGTGCTGGGCACGCGCACCGGCCAGGCCGAGGTCTCGGTCAAGGACAGCGAGCTGGTGTTCGTCGGCTACGGCGTCAATGCCCCCGAGCAGGACTGGAACGATTACGCCGGCCTCGACGTCAAGGGCAAGACCGTCGTCATCCTGGTCAACGACCCTGGCTTCCACGCCAACGACGAGTCGCTGTTCGACGGCAACCGCATGACCTATTACGGCCGCTGGACATACAAGTTCGAGGAAGCCGCCCGCCAGGGCGCGGCCGCGGCGCTGATCGTGCACGACGACGAAGGCGCGGCCTACGGCTGGGACGTGGTCAAGAACTCCTGGTCGGGCCCGCAGTTCGACCTGCGCGCCGAGGACGATCCGGAACCGCGCATCCCCGCGCAGGGCTGGATCACCGGCGACGTCGCGCGCCAGCTGTTCGCCGACTCGGGCCTGGAGCTGCAGGAGATGTATGCCGCCGCCAACCGCCGCGGCTTCAAGGCGGTGCCGCTCAAGGCCAAGCTGTCCTTCGACCTGCGCAGCACCGTGGCCGAGAAGTCCTCGCGCAACGTGATCGGCTACCTGCCGGGCACCGAGGCGCCGGAAGAGACGGTGATCTACCTGGCCCACTGGGACCACCTGGGCAAGCACGAGGGCGAGGGCGACACGATCTACAACGGCGCCGTGGACAACGCGACCGGCGTGGGCGGCATCATCGAGATCGCGGAAAAGTTCGCCGCGCAGCCGCCGCGCCGCTCGGTGGTGTTCCTGGCGGTGACGCTGGAGGAGTCGGGCCTGCTGGGCTCGAAGTACTACGTCGCCCAGCCCTCGTTCCCGCTGGAGAAGACGGTGGGCGTGATCAACCTGGACGCGATGAGCGTGGCCGGGCGTTCGCGCGACGTGGTGGTGACCGGCAAGGGCAACTCCGAACTGGAAGACATCCTGCTCACCCACGCCGGCGCGCAGCAGCGAAGCCTGGTCGAGGAAGGCAACCCGGCCGGCGGCTTCTACTTCCGCTCCGACCACTTCAACTTCGCCAAGGCCGGCGTGCCGGCGCTGTACGCCAAGGGCGGCGGCGACCTGGTGGAAGGCGGCAGCGAGGCCGGTCGCGCGTCCAGCGAGGAATACGCGCGCCGCTACCACCAGCCGGGCGACGAGATCCACGACGGCTGGCGCTTCGACGGCATGGTCGAGGACCTGGACCTGCTGCACGCGGTGGGCCAGGACCTGGCGGCCGGCAGCACCTGGCCGAACTGGTACGAGGGCAACCCCTTCAAGGCAGCGCGCGACGCGCAGCGCGCGGGCCAGTAAAGGCCCCCGCGGCACCCCGCAACACCGGAAGCGGCGCCGCAAGGCGCCGTTTCAGTTTGCGCCGCGTTGCGCCCCTGCTCCAGCCCTCCGCGGCGACCGGAGGAGGGAGCAGACGACCGCCGCCGCGCCGGTTCGCGTTGCGCCGTCGCCCCCACCCCAACCCTCCCCCGCGAGCGGAGGAGGGAGCAGGACGACCGCGCGCCGCTTCCGTTCCCGTAGCGCGGTCGCCCAAAACCTCCCCCTGAGCGGACGAGGCAGCAGGACGGCCGCGCGCCGCTCTCATACGCGTCGCGTCGTTCCCC
>JAEXTE010000196.1 GCA_023453655.1 Pseudomonadota bacterium | reverse complement strand
CTCTTCACCTCCCGCGCGACCGGCTAACGCAACCTCGATCTTCCACTCGATCTCCTGTTCGATTTCTGCTCAACCTGCCAAGGAGCCACTCGCACAAGCTGCCGCTCGAGCTCCAGCAGGCTCCGCGTGTGCGCCACCCGTGCGCCACTCTTGCACCGCTCGAGCCTCGCCAAGCTCCCGTGCAGCCCACGGACATGCCGCCCAATCTGGGGCGCCGAATGACCGCGTCGCCTGGGTCACGGCAACCTGTTCGCACCGCCGATCGAGCCGATCAGGCACCACTGGCCCGCTCAAGCACCCCGTCGAAACCGGTTGAGGGGTCCAGCGCGCCATACACGCCCGCCGTACCACCGAGGCGGCTGCGGCAGAACTTGCTGGCGATGGGGCTTCCCGCCTCCAGCAGCACCGCCGCCTGCAGCTGCACCGCCGTTGCCGCAACCAGCCGGCGGGCGCCCGCCTCTCCGGGCATCGCCAGCGCCACGCGCAGGCGATCGAGCCCGGCATCGAAATCCGCATCGCCTCCCGACGCCGCCTCCAGTCGCGACAGCCGCGCCGCAGCCGCGGCGGGCTCGCGCGACAGCGCACGCAGCACGTCCAGGCACTGGATGTTGCCGCTGCCTTCCCAGATCGAGTTCAGCGGCGCCTGCCGGTACAGCCGCGGCAGCAGCGATTCCTCCACGTAGCCGGCCCCGCCCAGGCACTCCTGCGCCTCGTTGGCGAAGGCCGGCGCCCGCTTGCAGATCCAGAACTTGCCGATCGCGGTCGCGATCCGCGCGAAGGCGGCCTCGGCCGGATCGCGCGGCGCCGCATCCACCGCGCGCGCCACCCGCATCGACAGCGCCAGCGCCGCCTCCGCCTCGATCGCCAGGTCGGCCAGCACGTTGCGCATCAGCGGCTGCTCCAGCAGCGCCCGACCGAACGCCTTGCGATGCCGGCAATGGTGCAGTGCCTGCACCAGCGCCATGCGCATCAGCCCGGCCGAACCCATCATGCAGTCCAGGCGGGTGAGCATCACCATCTGCAGGATGGTCGCCACCCCGCGCCCTTCGTCGCCGACGCGCCACGCGCGTGCGGCATCGAACTCGATCTCGGACGAGGCGTTGCTCCAGTCGCCGAGCTTGTCCTTGAGCCGCATCAGCCGGAAGCCGTTGAGCGCACCGTCCGGCAGCCGGCGCGGCATCAGGAAGCAGGTCAGCCCGCCGGGCGCCTGCGCCAGCACCAGGAAACCGTCGCTCATCGGTGCCGAGAAGAACCACTTGTGTCCGCGCAGCAGGTAGTCGCCGCAGGACTGCGGCGTGGCCGTGGTCGCGTTGGCGCGCACGTCGCTGCCGCCCTGCTTCTCGGTCATGCCCATGCCGAGCGTAACGCCGTGCTTGTCGGCGATTGGCAGGTCGCTCGGATCGTAGCGGCAGGCCGCCACCTTCTCGCTCCATTCGCGCAGCGACGGCTCGCGTGCCAGCACCGGCACCGCCGCATGGGTCATGGTCAGCGGACAGCTGCTGCCGGGTTCGGCCTGGTAGTGCAGGTAGGACAACGCCGCGCGCGCGACGTGCGCACTCGGCTCCGGTCGCGCCCAGGACAGCCCGGCAACGCCGCCGCCGATCGCCGCCTGCATGATGCGGTGGTAGTTGGGATGGAACTCGACGGTGTCGATCCGCCGCCCGAAGCGGTCGTGCGTGCGCAGCCGCGGCCGGTCGCGATGCGCATCGCCCGACAGCGCGAGCAGTTCCCCACCCGCGAGCGCCCCGTAGGCCGCGACCGGATCGGCGAAACCGGCGCCGCCTTCCCGCTGCAGCGCCTCGCGCAGCGCCAGGTCGTCCCGCCACAGGTCCCGCGCTGCGAATTCAGGCGGCTGGTTCTCCACGGCATGGGTGGCTGCTGCGCTCATCCTGTCCTCCTTCCGGGTGGCGGCCGGCAGCCAGCGCATCGACGAAGCCCGCGTCGAGCGCGATCCGGCCGAACAGACCCTGCTGGGTCCCGCTCAACACCTGCAGCATATGCGTCCTGGCCAACGGCAACCGCCCCGCCGGGCGCAGTGCAAGATCGCGCAGGCGCGCCACCGTGTCGAGGTCGGACTGGAACATCGGCGTCAGCCAGCGGCTCCAGCGCTGGTAGATGCCGACATGGCGACGTCGCTCGCGCTGCAGCGCGTGCAGGGCATCGTGGACGTCGCCGTGGGTGCGCAGGGCCGTTGCCAGCGCCATCGCGTCGAGCAGGGCCATATTCACGCCCTGCCCCAGCTGCGGACTCATCGCATGCGCCGCATCGCCGATCAGCACCGCGTGGCCGCGATGCCACGGCGCCACCACGCTGTCGCGGTAGCTGGCGCGCGCCAGCCGGGACGGCTCGCACACGTCGCGCAGCAGTGGCGCGGCTTCGGGCCACAGCGAGGCTACCTCGTCCCTCCACGCCTCCATGCCACCCGCTTGCCAGGCATCGAACGTGGTGGTCGGCAGGCTCCAGAAGAAGCTCAGCCGCGCCGTGGCATCGCCCGGCCGCGTCCCGACCGGCAGCAGGCCGACCATGCGCCGCGCCGCCACGTAGCGCTGGCGCAGTTCGCGCAGGTGCGGCCAGCCGCTCGCGGGCACCAGGCACCACAGCGCGCCCCAGGGATACGGCCTGTCCAGCCGCACGCGTCCGACTTCCCGGCGCAGCAGCGAGGCCGAGCCGTCCGCCACCACCACCACGTCGTAGGGGCCGTGGCGCCTGCCGGTGGCATCGACCAGCACCCGCCCCGCGTCTTCCAGCCCGGTGATCGCCACGCCGGCGCGCACGTCGCGTCGACCGTCGAACGCGTCGGACAGGATCGAGAACAGCGCGCCCCGCTGCAGGCCGATGCCCACCAGGCGCGGATCCAGGCCGTCGTAGCGCATGTCCATCACCGCGCGCCCGCAGGGCGTATCGCCGAACAGGCGCTCGACCACCGCGCCATGCGCCAGCACCCGCGGCAGCAGGCCCATCCGCCACAGCACCTGGAGGCCGCTGGGCTGCAGCAGGAACCCCGCGCCCACCGGCCCGGGTTCCGGCACCCGCTCGAACACCTCCACGCGATGGCCGTCGCGCTCGAGCAGCACTGCAGCGCATTGCCCCGCACTGCCGTAGCCGACGATGGCGATGCGCCGTTTCAACCGCATCCCCCGATGCGACGGAAAAAGTTGTGTCCGCCAACCATCTTGAAACTGCGCAACCCCGATCCCCCTTCGATCGCGCCGCACGTCAGCGCCGCATCCTGTGCAATTCCGATGTGCCGACGCCCGGCGCTTGTCCTGTTCGCGACCCACCGGGAGCAGGCAGCGTCGTGGCCGCCGGCCTGCGCGGCGGAATCAAGGGGGAGGCATCCGCGGAGCAGGCCCGACG
>JAEXTE010000121.1 GCA_023453655.1 Pseudomonadota bacterium | reverse complement strand
AGGCTGGGCCTGGCGCGCGCAGCGCACGAACCCTCGCTGCAGTGGGCCCGCCGCGTGGCGGCGCTGCGCCCCGCCGACGGCGGCGCGCTGCTCGCGCTCACCGAACGTTTCGAAAACTGGCGCTACGCTCCGCGGGCCACAGGCGCGGACCCCGCGTCGCTGATCCGCGACCTGCGCCGCCACCGCCCCGCACGAACCGCCCGCCCGGAATCCTCGCCATGACCGTCCGCCTCCTGCTTCCCGCCGCCGCGCTCTTGCTGCTCGCCGCCTGCGCCTCCCAGCCCCGGCCGCTGCGCGGCGAATTCAGCGCCATGACCCCGCATGCCGCAGTCGAATCCGACGCCACCGGACTGCCGGTGCGCTGGGGCGGTCGCATCGTGCGGGTCGAGCCGGGTCCGAACCGGACCTGCTTCGAGATGATCTCCACCCGCCTGGCCGCGACCGGCCGTCCATGGTGGGGCAGCGACGACAGCCACGGCCGCTTCATCGCCTGCCGCGCCGGCTTCTACGACCCGGCGGTGTTCGAGGTGAACCGCGAGGTCACCTTCTCCGGCACCGTCACCGGCTACGAGACCCGCCGCATCGGCGAGTACGACTATCGCCTCCCCGCGCTTGCCGCCGACGTGGTGTACCTGTGGCCCAAGCGCGAACCGGTGCTGATCACGCGGCCCGAGCCGTGGCCCTGGTGGGGCTGGTGGTGAGGCGGCCGGGGCCGCTCAGCGCGCCCCGAAGCCGCCCAGCGGCGCGCCGGCCAGCAGGTGCAGGTGGATCTGGAACACGGTCTGCCCGCCGTCGCCGTTGCAGTTCATGACGATGCGGTAGCCGTCATCGGCGAAGCCCTGCGCCCTGGCGTAGGCCGCGGCCGCGATGGCCAGGCGGCCGACGATTTCGGGACGGTCGCCGGGCACGTCGTTCAAGGTCGCGAAATCCTCTTTCGGCACGAACAGCACGTGCACCGGCGCCTGCGGCGCGATGTCGCGGAAGGCGATGACGTGCTCGTCCTCGAACACGATGTCGGCGGGGATCTCGCGGCGGATGATCTTCTGGAAGATGGTGGGCATGGCGGGGCCGTGGCAAACGTTGGAGGTCGGGGGCTGGACGCGGCGTCCGGGGCCATGCCCGGCGCATGCATCGTCGAGGCGAGCCTAGCGCGGATCGTTCCCCGGCGCCGGCCCGGCGCGGACGCTCATGCCATCTCGCTGCGCGATCCGAACGCGTGCGACAGCGTGCCGCGGTCGACGTATTCGAGTTCGCCGCCCAGCGGCACGCCGTGCGCGAGGCGGCTGGGCTTGACCCGGTGCTGGCGCGCCAGCTGGGCCAGGTAGTGCGCGGTGGCCTCGCCTTCGACCGTGGGATTGGTGGCGATGATCAGTTCCTGCACCTCGCCCTCGCCCAGGCGCGTGTCCAGCCGGTCGAGGCCGATCTCGCGCGGACCGATGCCGTCGAGCGGCGACAGCCGCCCCTGCAGCACGAAATACAGCCCGCGATAGCCGGTGGCCTGCTCGATCGCCAGCCGGTCGGCCGGCGACTCGACCACGCACAGCTGCTGCGCGTCGCGCGAGGCACTGGCGCAGGTGGCGCAGACTTCGCTTTCGCTGAAATCGCGGCAGCGGCCGCAGTGCCCCACCCGCTCGACCGCGTCGGCCAGCGCCGCGGCCAGGCGCCGGCCGCCGTCGCGCTCGCGTTCGAGCACGTGGTAGGCCATGCGCTGCGCGGTCTTCTGGCCCACGCCCGGCAGCACGCGGAAGGCCTCGATCAGCTGTTCGAGCAGGGAGGACATCGGTTGGTGGTTCAGAACGGCAGCTTCATCCCGGGCGGGATCGGCATGCCGGCGGTGGCGCCGGCCATCTTCTCGCGCGAGGCCGCGTCGATCTTGTTGGAGGCGTCGTTGAAGGCGGCCGCGATCAGGTCCTCGGCCATCTCCGGATCGGACAGCACGCTCGGATCGATGCGCACCTTGCGGCACTCCTTGGCGCCCGACAGGGTGACGCTGACCATCCCGCCGCCGGCGCTGCCGGTGACTTCGAGGGCAGCGATCTCCTGCTGCACCTTCTGCATGTTCTCCTGCATCTTCTGCGCCTGCTGCATCAGCTGGGCGATGTTTCCACGCATGGCGTATTCCTAGGCTTCGTCGAATGGTCGGATGGAATCTGGCACGACCCGGGCGCCCTGCTGCTGGATCAGCCGCTGCACGTGCGGGTCGGACAGGAAGGCGCTCTCGGCCGCGGCCTGGCGTTCGTCGCGCTCGCGCGCGGTGCGCGTGTGCAGCGTCTCGCCCGGGGCCTCGACCGCGTCCTCGAACCGGATCTGCGGCGCGACGCCCAGCGCCGGCGCGAGCGCATTGGCCAGCTGGGTGACCAGGAAAGGCGCCTTGAGGTGGTCGTCGCTGGACGGCAGGGCAAGGCGCAGCACGCCGCCGGTCCAGTCGATGAAGGCGGCATGCGCCGCCAGTTCGCGCACCGGCCCACGCAGACCGAGGCCGGCGACCAGGTCGACCCAGGCCGCCTCGTCCAGCGGACCGCGCGTGGCGCTGGCGCCTGCCGGCGCCTCGGTCCGCGACGGTGCCC
>JAEXTE010000101.1 GCA_023453655.1 Pseudomonadota bacterium | reverse complement strand
GCCCCCCACCACCCAGCCGCCGCCTTCCGCGGTGGCCGCCGCACGCGGCACCAGCCGCCTGCGCCCGCGCATCGAGCCGACCCTGGGCGGACTCGGGAGGAACGCATGATCCGCCGCCTGCTCGCCGCCAGCGAGCTCACCAAGGAAAGCATCGCCCGCGCGTTCTCGCGCGTGCACTTCGGCGGCATCGGCGGCGCCGGCATGAGCGGCATCGCCGAGGTGCTGTGCACGCTGGGCTACCAGGTCTCGGGCTCGGACACGGCCGACAACGCGACCACCCAGCGCCTCACGCGGCTGGGCGCGACCGTGCATCGCGGCCACGCCGCGGCCAACGTGCTCGGCTGCGACTGCATCGTGGTCTCCAGCGCGATCCGCCCGGACAATCCCGAGTTGATGGAGGCACGCTCGCAGCGCATTCCGATCGTGCCGCGCGCAGAAATGCTGGCCGAACTGATGCGCTTCCGCCGCGGCATCGCCGTGGCCGGCACGCACGGCAAGACCACCACCACCTCGCTCACCGCCAGCGTGCTGGGCGAGGGCGGACTGGATCCGACCTTCGTGATCGGCGGACAGCTGCTCGCCGCCGGCGCCAACGCACGCCTGGGCGGCGGGCAGTGGCTCGTGGCCGAGGCCGACGAAAGCGACGGAAGCTTCCTGCGCCTGAACCCGCTGATCGCGGTCGTCACCAATATCGACGCCGACCACCTGGAAAACTACGGCGGCGACTTCGCCCGCGTGCAGTCGGCATTCTCCGAGTTCCTGCACCGGTTGCCGTTCTACGGCCTGGCGGTGCTGTGCGTGGACGATCCCGAGGTGGCGAGGCTGGCCCAGGACACGCCGCGCCACGCGATGACCTACGGTTTTTCGCAGGGCGCGGACGTGCGCGCCGAGGACGTCGAGCAGCAGGGCACCGCGATGCGCTTCACCCTGTGCCTGCCGGACGGCTCGCGTACCCCGGTGACGCTCGCCCTGCCGGGCCGCCACAACGTGCTCAACGCGCTGGCTGCCTCGTCGATCGGCTGGCAGCTGGGCGTGGAGCCTGCCGCGATCGCCGCGGCGCTGGAGAAGTTCCAGGGCATCGGCCGCCGCTTCAACCTGCTGGCCGAGCTGCGTACCGCGCAGGGCGCGCGGGTGCAGCTGGTGGACGACTACGGTCACCACCCGAAGGAGCTGGCCGCGGTCTTCGACGCGGCCCGCGGCGGCTGGCCCGACCGCCGCCTCGTGGTCGCGTTCCAGCCGCACCGCTATACCCGCACCCGCGACCAGTTCGACGATTTCGCCGCGGTGCTGTCGGACGTGGACGCGCTGGTGCTGACCGAGGTGTACCCGGCGGGCGAGCCGCCGATCGCGGGCGCCGACGCCAAGGCCCTGGCGCGGGCCATCCGCGCGCGCGGCCGCATCGATCCGGTCGTGGTCAACGGCGCCCAGGAGCTGGCCAGCGTGCTGCCGGACGTGCTGCAGGACGGCGACCTGCTGCTGATGATGGGCGCCGGCGATATCGGCCACGCCGCCCAACAGCTGGCGCGCGAAGGTTTCCCGGAGGTGCCGCGATGAGCCCGGCCGTACCCGCGCTGCGCGTCACCGATCCGGCCGCGTTCGGCCGCGTGGCCGTGCTGATGGGCGGCACCAGCGCCGAGCGCGAGGTGTCGCTGGATTCCGGCAATGGCGTGCTTGCCGCGCTGCGCTCGCGCGGCGTGGACGCGACGGCCGTCGACGGCATCCCGGCCCTGGTCGACGCGATCCGCGCCGGCCGCGTGGACCGCGTGTTCAACATCCTCCACGGCAACCGCGGCGGCGGCGAGGACGGCGTGGTGCAAGGGCTGCTCGAGGCGCTGGGCGTGCCGTACACCGGCCCCGGCGTGCTGGGCAGTGCGCTGACCATGGACAAGATCCGCACCAAGCAGGTGTGGATCGCCGAAGGCCTGCCGACGCCGCGCTTCGCGCGCGTGCCCGCCGGTGGCGACCTGGCCGCGGCGATCGCGACCGTCGGCCTGCCGGCGTTCGTGAAACCCTCGTGCGAGGGTTCCAGCGTGGGCGCCGCGCGGGTGGTGGCCGAATCCGACGTCGCGCATGCGGTCGAGGTCGCGCGCGCGTACGGCGGCGAGATGCTGGTCGAGGAGATGGTGGTGGGCGACGAGCTCACCGTCGCCGTCCTGGGCGACGTGGCGCTGCCGTCGATCCGGATCGTGCCAGCGGGCGAGTGGTACGACTACAACGCCAAGTACCTTGCGGACGACACCCAGTACCTGTGCCCGGGACTGGAGGATGCCGAGGAGCGCGCCATTGGAGAGCTCGCGCTCGCGGCCTTCAACGCCGCCGGCTGCAGCGGCTGGGGCCGCGTCGACCTGATGCGCGAGCGCGCCAGCGGCCGCCTGCTGCTGCTGGAAATCAATACCGCCCCCGGCATGACCAGTCATTCGCTGGTGCCGAAGGCCGCCGCGCAGCTGGGCATCGACTATGCCGAGCTGTGCTGGCGCGTGCTCGAGCAGACCGTGGAGGTGGCGTCCGCATGAACGCCGCGCTGCGCCGCACCCTGCAGGTCGGCACCTGGGCGGTCGCCATCGCCCTGGTGGCACTGCCCGTGGTCGCGGTGCTCAACGGCTGGATCGGCGCCGAGCGCTGGCCGCTGCGCACCCTGCGGGTCAACGACGGGCTGGAGCGGGTGGACACCGCGCGCCTGCGCGACACCCTGCTCCCGTACGCGTCCTCGGGCTTCTTCGCCGTCCGCCTCGACCAGGCGCGGGCGGCGATCGCGCAGCTGCCATGGGTCGAGCACGCCGAGGTGCGCAAGCGCTGGCCGGACGTGCTGGAGGTGCGCATCACCGAACACCGCCCGTTCGCACGCTGGGGCGAGGACCGGCTGCTGTCCGAGCAGGGGCGGCTGTTCCCGGTCGCCGGCATCGAGGTGCCCGAAGGGTTGCCGCAGCTCGCCGCCGCCGATGCGCGCGTGCCGGACGTGGTCGCGCTCTACAACGAATCGCGCGACATGTTCGCGCCGAGTGGCCGCGCCGTCGCGCGCCTGGCGCTCGACAGCCGCGACAGCTGGTCGCTCACCCTCGACAACGGCGTCGAAGTGGTGGTCGGCAGCCAGGAAGCGCGCCTTCGCCTGAAGCGCTTCGCGCGCGTGCTGCCGCAGCTGCTCGCGCGGAACCAGCAGGCGCTGCAGCGCGCCGACCTGCGTTACACCAACGGCTTCGCCCTGACCTGGGGCGATCCCATCGCTCCTGCCGCATCCACCACGAATTCCGGCTCTTCCACATGAACCGCAAAGGCGACAAGGCCCTGATCGTCGGCCTCGACATCGGCACCTCCAAGGTGGTGGCCCTGGTCGGCGAGTATTCGCCGGGCAATCCGATCGAGGTGATCGGCATCGGCTCCCACGAATCCCGCGGCCTCAAGCGCGGCGTCGTGGTCGACATCGAGTCGACCGTGCAGTCGATCCAGCGTGCGATCGAGGAGGCCGAGCTGATGGCCGGCTGCGAGATCCGCAGCGTCTACGCCTCGATCAGCGGCAACCACGTGCAGTGCCGCAACTCCAACGGCATCGTGCCGATCCGCGACGGCGAGGTGACCTGGGCCGACCTCGACCGCGTGCTCGACGCGGCCAAGGCCGTCGCCATTCCGGCCGACCAGAAGATCCTGCACGCGATCCCGCGCGAGTACGTGCTCGACGATTCGCAGGAAGGCATCCGCAACCCGGTCGGCATGACCGGCGTGCGCCTGGAGGTGCACGCGCACCTGGTGGTGTGCGCGCAGTCGGCCGCGGCCAACATCAGCAAGTGCGTGCAGCGCTGCG
>JAEXTE010000009.1 GCA_023453655.1 Pseudomonadota bacterium | reverse complement strand
TCCCGGGGCAGCGCGCTCGGTCGCGCGCGCGTGCGGCAGCCGCATGCGCTGGAGGTGGCCGAGGAACACATCGCGCCGGCCGCCGTTCCCGCCGAACTGCGCCGCCTGCACACCGCCATCGACGCGGTGCGGGTGGAAATGCGCAACATGCGCGACCGCCTGCACGGCGCGCTCGCGCATGAAGTGGGCGAGTTCCTCGACCTGCACAGCCTGCTGCTCGACGACCCGGAACTGCTGCAGGGCCTGGACGACCTGGTGGGCAAGGGCCTGTACGGCGCCGACTACGCGCTGCGCCTGCAGCGCGACCGGCTGGCGGCCGTGTTCGAGGCGATGGACGATGCCTACTTCCGCAGCCGCGTCGAGGACATCGACCACGTCATCGGGCGCGTGCACGCCATGCTGCACAGGCGCGACGCCGAGCTCAAGGGCGTGTCGGGCGAGATCCTGGTCGCCGATGGCGTCGCCCCGGCCGAGCTGAGCCAGCTGCAGTCGCAGGGCGTGCTGGCGGTGGTGACCGCCGGCGGCAGCGCGCTGGCCCACAGCGCGATCCTCGCGCGCAGCCTGCACCTGCCGCTGGTGGTGGGCGCGCCGCAGGCGCTGCACCAGGTCAACGATGGCGACGTGCTGCTGGTGGACGGCGCCAGCGGCACGATCATCATCGAGCCCAATGCGGCGGACCTGCGCGAGTACCGCAGCCGCCTGCGCGAGGAGAAGCGCGAGCGCAAGCAGCTGCACCGGCTGCGGCGCGAGCCGTCGCGCACATTGGACGAGGTCGACATCCGCCTCTGGGCCAACGCCGAGTCGCGCGAGGACGTGACCGGCGCGCATGCGCTCGGCGCCGCGGGCGTGGGCCTGTACCGCACCGAATTCCTGTTCCTGCAGCGCAGCGAACTGCCCGGCGAGGACGAGCAGTTCCGCGCCTATCGCGACGTGGTGCTGGCGATGACCGGCCGCACGGTGACCATCCGCACCATGGACATCGGCGCCGACAAGGCCGATCGCACCGGCCTGGCCCTGGCCGACGAACCCAATCCCGCGCTGGGCGTGCGCGGCGTGCGCCTGTCGCTGTCGCGCACGCCGGTGTTCGAGACCCAGCTGCGCGCGATCCTGCGCGCATCCGGCTACGGTCCGGTGCGCATCCTGGTGCCGATGGTCAGCAACCGCGAGGAAATGCTGGCCGTGGCGGGGATGATCCGCCGCCTGACCCGCGACCTGCGCGAGGAAGGCCACGAGCTCGCCGAGCACGTGCCGCTGGGCGCGATGATCGAGGTGCCGGCGGCCGCGCTCGCGCTGTCGTGCTTCATCGACACGGTCGACTTCGTCTCGATCGGCACCAACGACCTGACCCAGTACCTGCTGGCCGCCGACCGCGGCAACGACGCCCTGGGCGACCTGTACTCGCCCCTGCATCCGGCGATGCTCAAGCTGCTGCAGGGCGTGATCCGCACCGCGCGGGCCCGCGGCAAGCCGGTGGCGGTGTGCGGCGAAATGGCCGGCGACCCCGCCCTCACCCCGCTGCTGCTGGCGCTGGGGCTGGAGGAGTTCAGCCTGCATCCGGGCACGCTGCTGGAAGTGCGGCGCGCGATCCGCGCCCAGCGGCTGGGTGCGCTGCGTGCCGCGGCGCCGGCGCTGCTGCGCTGCCGCGACCGCGACGCGATCCAGCGCTGGCTCGACCGGATGCGGGCGGCCTGAAGCCGGCGCGCGGAGCGCGACGCGCGAACGGCGCGCGCGATCGAGGCTGTGCAGTCTCCGCCGCAGGGGCGATAATGCGCGCATGAACGCCTGATCGGCCGCGTCTTCCGGCGCGGCAACGCCCTCGCACCTCCGGAGCCGCCGCGCATGGCCGAAGCCGTCCGCCACGACAAGACCGCGCGCCAGCTGCGCATGCTCTCGGACGCGCTCGACAGCGGCCGCCTGGGCCCGGTGCGGCGCATGGTCCACACGCTGGCGCCGGCCGAGATCGGCAACCTGCTCGAATCGCTGCCGCCGGACAAGCGCATGGTGGTCTGGGGCCTGGTCGATCCGGAGGACGACGGCGAGGTGCTGGTCCATGTCGGCGACGAGGTGCGCGAGAGCCTGATCGCGGACATGGACCAGGACGAGCTGGTGGCCGCGGTCGAAGACCTGGACATCGACGACCTGGCCGACCTCGTCGAGGACCTGCCCGGCACGGTGATCGACCAGCTGCTGCACTCGATGGACCGCGAGAACCGCGAGCGCCTCGAGCAGGTGCTGTCGTATCCGGAAGACACCGCCGGCCGCCTGATGAATCCGGACGTGGTGACGGTGCGCGCCGACACCACGGTCGACGTGGTGCTGCGCTTTCTGCGCCTGCGCGGCGAGCTGCCCGAGCACACCGACCACCTGTACGTGGTCAACCGCCGCCACCAGCTGATCGGCTGGGTGGCGCTGCAGGACCTGGTGACCCGCGACCCGGGCACGCCGATCAACCAGCTGATCGACGACGAGCTCGAGTCGCTGCACGTGGACACCTCGGCCGAGCAGGTCGCGCGCCAGTTCTCGGACAACGACTGGGTGTCCGCGCCCGTGGTCGACGACGGCAACGTGCTGCTCGGCCGCATCACCATCGACGACGTGGTCGACATCATCCGCGAGCAGGCCGAGCACCAGGCCCTGGGCGCGGCCGGCCTGGACGAGGACGAAGACCTGTTCTCGCCGATCCGGCGCGCGGTGCGCGGCCGCGTGGTGTGGCTGGGCATCAACCTGCTCACCGCCTTCCTCGCCGCGGCGGTGATCGGCCAGTTCGACGCCACCATCGAGCAGATCGTCGCGCTGGCGGTGCTGATGCCGATCGTGGCGGGCATCGGCGGCAACGCCGCGGTGCAGGTGCTGACCCTGATGGTGCGCGGCATCGCCCTGGGCCAGGTCGGCGCCAGCAACGCCAGCATCCTGCTGTGGAAGGAACTGCGCGTGGCGCTGATCAACGGCCTGCTGATCGGCGCGCTGGTCGGCGCGGTCGCGCTGCTGTGGTTCGGTTCGTGGCCGCTGTCGCTGGTGATCGCCGCGGCGCTGGTGGTCAACTTCTGCTCGGCCGCGCTGGCCGGCGTGCTGCTGCCGCTGCTGCTCAAGCGCATGCGCATCGATCCGGCCGTGGCCGGCACCGTGGTGGTGACCGCGGTCACCGACGTGATGGGCTTCTTCAGCTTCCTGGGACTGGCGACGGTTATCCTCCTGCACTGATCGCGATGACGGGAGGACGGCCATGCGCCTGCGCAGCCTGGGAGCGGTACTGCTGGTGACGATCGTGCTGGCCGCCTGCGCGTCCTCCCCACGGCGCGCCGCGCAGGGCGAATTCGTCGAGCGAGAACTGCAGCTGGACGGGCGCACGCACCGTTACCAGGTGTTCGTGCCGGCCGGCTCCGAAGACGGCAAGCGCCCCGTGATCCTGTTCCTGCACGGCTCGGGCGAGCGCGGCGACGACAACCGCAGCCAGCTCGCCGTCGGCCTGGGCCCGCACGTGCGCGCGCATGCCGCCGACTTCCCGGCCATCGTGGTGTTCCCGCAGGCGCCAGCCGACAGCGAGTGGAACCAGCTGGTCGACGTGACCCTGGCCCAGCTCGACGCGGCCACGCGCGAGTTCGGCGGCGATCCCGACCGCACCTACCTCACCGGCCTGTCGATGGGCGGCTATGGCGTGTGGGAACTGGCCCTGCAGCAGGGGTACCGCTTCGCCGCGCTGGTGCCGGTCTGCGGCGGCCTGGTACATCCGCGGCGCCCGTCGATGGCAGTCGCCGCTGTGGCCGGCGAAGCGGATCCCTACACTGCGGCGGCGCAGCGCCTGCGCGGCACGCCGGTGTGGATCTTCCACGGCGCGCGCGATGCCTCGGTGCCGGTCGACTATTCGCGCCGCCTGCATGCGGCGCTGCAGGCCGCCGGCGCGCGCGATGCGCGCTACACCGAGTTCCCCGAGGCCGACCACAACAGCTGGGATCCGGCCTATGCGGTTCCCGAACTGTGGGACTGGCTGTTCGCGCAGCGCCAGGCGAACGCGTTCCGCCAGCAGTAGCGCGAGGCTGGACCGCCGGTTCACGCAGCAGCGGCGAGGATCTCCCCCTTCCGCCATGGAGGCCGTCCGATGCGCATCCCTCCCCTCCTCGTCCATGCCGCGGCCGTGCTGGCGCTGGCGTCCGCGACGCCCGCCGGACAGGCCGGCGATGCCGACGCGGCTTTCTTCCAGCGCGCGCGCGTCGCCCAGTACGCCGTCCAGGGCGCGCAGGCCCCGGGGCCCGGCCACGAAGCGCTCGGCTTCTGGGCAGACGCGGCCGGAGCCACGCGCGTGCGCTACGCCTGGGGCGCGCAGCCGCGCGAGATCCCGCTGGCGGTCACGGATGCCGGCGACGGCGATTTCGCGCTGCGCTTCCCCAATGGCCTGGTGCTGGACGTGACCGTGCAGGACGACGCGCTGCGCGTGCGCGACCGCAGCGGCGGCTACGACAAACGCTTCGAATGGAAGTACGAGGGCCCGGTCGCGGGCCGCGGTACTGCCTGCGGCGCGTGCGTGGACGAGCCGGACGCGGCGGACTTCGTGCGCCGCCACTTCGCGGGACGCTAGGCCTCAGCGCGGCCCGAGCAGGGCCTCCAGCACGGCAGCCCGCACCGCCACGCCGTTGGCGACCTGGCGCAGGATCAGCGATTGCGGGCCGTCGGCCACCGCGTCGGTGATCTCCACGCCGCGGTTGATCGGCCCCGGATGCAGCACGACCGCACCGTCGACCGCACGCGACAGCCGCTCCGGGGTCAGGCCGTAGTCGCGGTGGTAATCCTCCAGCGAACCCACCAGGCCCTCCTCCATGCGCTCGCGCTGCAGGCGCAGCATCATCACCGCGTCCACGCCCTCCAGCGCCGCGTCGAAATCGTGGACCACCTCGCAGCCGGCAAGGGTGCCGTCGTCGGGCAGCAGCGTGGCCGGCCCGCAGACCCGGATCGCGCGGGCACCCAGGGTGCGCAGCGCGTGCAGGTCCGAGCGCGCCACGCGCGAATGCTTGACGTCGCCCACGATCAGGAAGCGGCGCGCGCCGAAATCCGCGCCGAGCGCCTGGCGCAGGGTCAGCATGTCCAGCAGGCCCTGGGTGGGGTGGGCGCTGCGCCCGTCGCCGGCGTTGACCAGGGCCGTGCCGGGGCCCGCCGCCATCGCCAGTTCGGCCACCGCGCCGTCGCCGGAGTGGCGCACGATGAAGCCGCGCACGCCCATCGCCTCGATGTTCTGCAGGGTGTCGCGCGCGGTCTCGCCCTTGGTGGTGGACGAGGTGGCGGCGTCGAAGCCGAGCACGTCCGCGCCCAGGCGCTGCGCCGCGCGCTGGAAGCTCAGGCGGGTGCGGGTGGACGGCTCGAAGAACAGTGTGCAGACCGCGACACCGGCCAGCGCGCCGCGCGCGTCGGCGCCGTCGGCGAAGGCCTGCGCGCGGTCGAGCAGCGCCTCCAGCGCCGGTCGCGGCAGGCCATCGAGCGTGAGGAGGTGGACGAGGCGGCCTGCGGCATCGGTCTGTGCGGTCATGCCGCTATTGTCACGCAAGCGCCGGCACGGGACGAGATGGCAGACCGTCCACGCCGGCCGTCGGCGCGGCTACACCTCGGTCGCATCCCCGGGCGCGGCGAACCAGCGTTCGACGATGACCGCCGCAGCCACGGCGTCGAGCGCCACGGCATCGCGCCGACGGCGGCGGCCCTCGGCGCGGTCGAGGGCGAAGCGCTGCGCGGCCTCGATCGAGCTGGCGCGCTCGTCCACCATCACCACCGGCAGGCCATAGCGCGCCTTGAGCTCGACGGCAAAGGCGCGCGCGCGTTCGCGGATCGGCTGGTCGCCGCCGTCCAGGGTCATGGGATCGCCGACCACCAAGCCGTCGGGACGCCACTCCTTGTGGACCCGGTCGACCGCGGCCCAGTCCACCTGCCCGCCGTGCACGTCGATCACCGCCAGCGCGCGGGCACCGTGGCCGAAGGCGCTGCCGATGGCCACGCCGATGCGGCGGGCGCCCACGTCGAAGCCCAGCACCGTGCCGTCGGTACGGATCGGCCCGCTCATGCGTGACCCACGTGCCCCGCCATGCGCATCAGGTCCACGCCGATCTGGCCGGCGGCGGCCTGCCAGCGCTGGTCCAGCGGCAGGTCGAACAGGATCCCGGGCTGCGCCGGCGCGGTCAGCCAGCTGTTCTCGGCCAGCTCCTGCTCGAGCTGGCCTGCTCCCCACCCGGCGCAGCCCAGTGCCACCAGGGTGTGTTCGGGCCCCTCGCCGCGCGCGATGGCCTCCAGGATGTCGCGCGAGGTGGTCACCGACAGGCCGTCGGCGACCACCAGGGTCGAATCCCAGCCGCGGCCACCGTCGTGGAGCACGAAGCCGCGCGCGGGATGCACCGGGCCGCCGGCCCGCCCGCGCTGCTCCCGCAGCGCCGGGTCCGCGGCCTCGATCTCCATCTGCCGCAGGATCTCCCCAAGCGTGTAGTCCGAGCTGCGGTTGACCACCACGCCCATCGCGCCGTCCGCGTCGTGCTGGCAGATCAGCGTGACGCTGCGCGCGAAGTGCGGGTCGGCCAGCGTCGGCAGGGCGACCAGCAGCTGGTTGGCGAAGAAGGCGGGGGCGGCGGGCATGCCGCATTCTAGGCCGATCGGGGTGAGGATGGCCTTCGCCCCGCGGCCGGTCCCTCCTCCGGCTCGCGGCGGTCAGCCCAGTCCGAACTGCTGCTCGTGCGGGGTCGCCAGGCGCACGTCGAGCACCTCGACCCGCGCCTCCACCGTGCGACCGGCCAGGGGATGGTTGCCGTCGACCGTGACGCTGTCGCCGTCGATCGCGACCACCACCACCTCCAGCGGCCCCTTCGCCGTCTGCGCCGAGAGTTTGCTGCCGACGCCGACTTCGCCCCGGGCCTGCAGATGCCCGCGCGGCAGGGTCTGCACCAGCGCCTCGTGGCGCGGCCCGAACCCGGCTTCGGGGGGAATGGTCACGCTGAAGCTGTCGCCGGGCGAACGGCCGGCCAGCGCCTGCTCCAGCCCCGGCATGATGCTCCCGGTGCCGTGCATGTAGACCAGTGGCTCGTGGTCGCGCGTGCTGGTGATTGGCTGGCCGTGCTCGTCGTGCAGGCTGAAGTGGACGGTGGCGATGCGGCGGTCGGCGATGTCCATGGCGCCCTTCCTGGGGGAATGGCCCATGTTGGCGCGATGCCGAGTGGACGGGCAACCCCGTGCGGCCTCCGCCTGCCCGTACCGGCTATGCTGCGGCCATGTCCAGCTACTGCGACGTGGCTCCCGGCCACCCCGTCCACGGGCCCTACCACGACAGCGAGTACGGCTTCCCGCAGCGCGACGAGGCGGCGCTGTTCGAACGCCTGGTGCTGGAAATCAACCAGGCCGGGCGGAGCTGGGAGACGATCCTGCGCAAGCGCGATGGTTTTCGCCGCGCCTATCACGGCTTCGACGTCGATACCGTGGCGGCCTACGGCGAGGCCGACGTGGCGCGCCTGCTGTCGGACGCGGGCATCATCCGCAACCGCCTCAAGGTGGCCGCCGCGATCCACAACGCCGGGGTGGTGCGCGGCATGCGCGCCTCCCACGGCGGGTTCGCCGCGTGGCACGACGCGCATGTCCGCGACGCCGACGGCCGGCCGCGCGACAAGGCGGGCTGGGTGAAGCTGTTCAAGCGCACGTTCCGCTTCACCGGCGGCGAGATCACCGGCGAGTTCCTGATGAGCCTGGGCTACCTGCCCGGCGCGCACCGCGCCGACTGCCCGGTGATGGCGAAGATCGCCTGCGCGCAGGCAGTCGTTCCGGCCCGAGGCAGGTCTGGCGCCGCGAATCGCGGCAAGCGATAGCGCAAGGGTTCCCGCGGCGCGCAGCCAAGCGGACACCCCAAAAACGCACCGGGCCGCTTGCGCGGCCCGGGCGGTATCGCAACGAAGGCGGAGGATCAGCCCTTCACGGCTTCCTGGTAGCGGCGCTCGACCTCGTTCCAGTCGATCACGTTGTAGAACGCGCCGATGTAGTCCGGACGACGGTTCTGGTACTTCAGGTAGTAGGCGTGCTCCCACACGTCCAGGCCGAGGATCGGGGTGTTGCCCGAGCCGATGCCCTTCATGAGCGGGTTGTCCTGGTTGGCGCTGCTCTCGACCGCGAGCTTGCCGGCCTTGTCCACGCTCAGCCACGCCCAGCCGGAGCCGAAGCGGGTCAGCGCGGCCTTGGTGAAGGCGTCCTTGAAGGCGTCGAAGCCGCCGAGGTCGCCGTCGATGCGCTTGGCCACTTCCCCGACCGGGTTGCCGCCGCCGTTGGGCGACATGACCGTCCAGAACAGCGAGTGGTTGGCGTGGCCGCCGGCGTTGTTGCGCAGCGGGCCGCGCTTGTCCTCGGGCAGCGCGTCGAGGTTGGCGATGATCTCCTCGGCCGACTTGTCCGCCCACTCGGTGCCTTCCAGCGCCGCATTGGCGTTGTTGATGTAGGTCTGGTGGTGCTTGGTGTGATGGATTTCCATCGTCTGCGCGTCGATGTGCGGTTCGAGCGCGTCGTAGGCGTAGGGCAGCTTGGGCAGGGTGAAGGCCACGGCGATCTCCATTCGGGTCGGGGACCGGTCATTGTGCCGCGCCGGGGGTCAAAACTCGATCACCGGGGCGCGATGCTGCTTTCCGTGGACGCCATGCCGCGGCCGGCCCGGCGACGCCCGGCTACACTGTGGCCATGCCCTTTCTCGAACTCAGCCTGCGCTGCCGCCGCTCCGAGCAGCCGCGCTACGAACACGCGCTGGAGGATGTCGGCGCGCTCGCCGTGACCATGCTCGACGCCGATGCCGAGACGCCCGACGAGCGCGCGATCCTGGAGCCCGGCGTGGGCGAAACGCCGCTGTGGGACGAACTCTCGCTGAGCGCGCTGTTCCCGCACGATGCCGACGCCCTGCTGCTGCTCGCCGCGCTGGAGGCCTTCGATCCGGCGCTGGACTGGAGCGGCGCGGGCTTCCGCCGGGTCGAGGACGAGGACTGGGAGCGCGCCTGGATGGACCAGTACGTGCCGCTGCGCTTCGGCGCGCGCACCTTCATCGTGCCCTGGAACCAGGACCTGCCGGACGAGGCCCGCGCCGGCGACGCCGCCGTCGTGCGCCTGGACCCGGGCCTGGGCTTCGGCTCGGGCACCCATCCGACCACCTCGCTGTGCCTGCAGTGGCTCGATGCGCTGGCGGGCGAGGGCGCGCTGGCGGGCGCGACCGTGCTCGATTTCGGCTGCGGCAGCGGCATCCTCGCCCTGGCCGCGCTCAAGCTTGGCGCCGCCCGCGCGGTCGGCATCGACAACGATCCGCAGGCGCTCATCGCCACCCGCGACAATGCGGAGCGCAACGGGGTGGGCGAGGCGCTGGCGGTGTTCGAGCCCGGCGAGGCCCCACGCGAGACCTGCCCGGTGGTGGTCGCCAACATCCTGGCCTCGGCGCTCGATGCGCTGGCGCCGGAACTGGCCGCGCGCACCGCGCCCGGCGGACGCATCGCCCTGTCGGGCATCCTCGACGGCCAGCAGCACGACCTGCTGGCGCGGTTCGGGGAGTGGTTCGATGCGCTGGCGGTGGCGCAGGAAGGCGACTGGATCCGCATCGACGGCGTGCGCCGCTGACCCGCGCCGCGGCCGTTGCCTGCATGCTTGAATAGCGCCATGTTCATCAACTGCCGGCACTGCAACGCCCTGGTCGCCACCGATCCGGCCACCGACCTGCCGCCGGAGCGCTGCCCGCGCTGCGCGGGCGTGCTGCTCCTCCCCGCGGCGGCGAACGGCGCGGCGGCGAAGGCGACGCGTCCCGTGGTCGCGCAGGCGGCTCCGGCACGTGGCGAACCGCCGGCCGCGGCAGCGCCTGCTGCAGGACAGGACAGGTCCGGCGAGGTTCCGCTCGCCGCCCGCCTGGTCGTGCACGACCACGTACCCGCCGCGGACATGGCGCGCCCACGCACAGCCGAGGCAGAAGTCGCCCGCCCTGCGTCCGTTTCCATTGCAACAGCGTCGGTCGTGGCCGATGCCGCCGTGCCCCCCGCGGGCGGCATAGCAGGACCTGCCGCCCCCGCAGGCGCGGGTGGGGACACGGCGACCGCCGAATCGTCCGCCGAACCGGACACCGTCGTCCCTGCGGCGTCGCAGGCCAAGCTGGAGCGTCCGGGGACGCCGGCCTCGCTCCACGCCTCCCCCGCGCCCGGGACGGCTGCGGATCCCGTACCGCGTGCACCCGCTCCCACTCCTGCGCCGGAACCGTCGTCCGCGGTCGCGACGACCTCGCCGTCGCCGGACACCAGCGAGGCGCCCGCAGACGCTGCTGCAGGCACGCCGGCGCCGGTGTTCGGCGGTCGCCGCGGCACGCGGGCCGCCCGCAACCTCCGCGCCTGGCGGCAACCGGCGGCGCTGGCCGGCCTGCTCGTCCTGCTCGGTGTGCAGATCGTGCTGGCCGATCGCGAGCGCCTGGCCGCGGACGCGCAGTGGCGACCGCTGGTCAGCGGCCTGTGCGGCGTGCTGGGCTGCAGCGTGCCGCCATGGCGCGAACCGCAGGCCTTCGTCCTGCTCGCACGCGAAGTGCGGCCGCATCCGCAGCGCGCCGGCGTCCTGCGCGCGAGCGCGTCGTTCCGCAACGACGCGCGCTGGCCGCAGCCCTGGCCGGAGCTGGCGCTCACCCTGTCCGACCTCGACGGCCGCGCGGTCGCCGCGCGCGTGTTCACTCCGGACGAATACCTGGGCGCCGCACCCGCATCGCCGCTGCTTGGCGCAGGACAGTCGGTGGACATCGCGCTGGACATCCAGGAGCCGTCGTCCGGGACCGTGTCCTATGCCTGGGACCTGCGTTAGACCATCGGCGCATGCGTTCGCATTGTCGGCTGCGACCGCGAGGCGCTAGACTCGGTCGCCCCGCGACAGCGCCGGCACCGCGCCGCGCCGCCCGGCACCGAGCGCAGCATTGAATACCGCAGAGCACATCGACCCCTCCATCCGCAGTGCGCCGCGCGCGCCGCTGCGCGAACACGTCGCCAATTCGGTGCGGCGTTACCTGGGCGACCTCAACGGCAGCGACGCCGACAACCTCTACCAGATCGCACTGCGCGAACTTGAGATCCCGTTGTTCCTGGAAGTGCTCGAGCACTGCGACGGCAACCAGAGCCGCGCGGCGACCATGCTCGGCATCCACCGCGCAACGTTGCGCAAGAAACTGCGCGAGTACGGCATCGGCTGAGCCGCCGCAGCGCGGGCGGCGGCTATAATTCCGCCTCTTTCCGCGCCTCCCCCGCCATGACCCACGACCTCCTGCCCGTGCGCCGGGCACTGCTGTCCGTGTCCGACAAGACCGGGCTGATCGACCTCGCCACCGCCCTGTCCAGCCGCGGGGTGGAGCTGCTGTCCACCGGCGGCACCGCGAAGGCGATCCGCGAGGCCGGCCTGCCGGTCAAGGACGTGAGCGAGGCCACCGGCTTCCCGGAAATGATGGACGGCCGGGTCAAGACCCTGCATCCGGTGGTGCACGGCGGCCTGCTGGGCCGCGCCGGCACCGACGACGCGGTGATGGCCGGGCACGGCATCGCCCCGATCGACCTGCTGGTGCTCAACCTGTATCCGTTCGAGCAGGTGACGGCGAAGGCCGACTGCACGCTCGCCAACGCGGTGGAGAACATCGACATCGGCGGCCCGGCGATGCTGCGCTCGGCGGCGAAGAACTTCGCCCGCGTCGCGGTCGCGACCTCGCCCGACCAGTACGCGGGCCTCGTGGCCGAACTCGAGGCCAACGACGGCAAGCTGTCGGCCGCGACGCGCTTCGCGCTCTCGGTCGCCGCCTTCAACCGGGTCGCCCAGTACGACGCCGCAATCAGCAACTACCTGTCCGCCATCACCGACGCGTCCGGCGAGGTGCCGCAGCGCGCGCCGTTCGCGGGCCAGGCCAACGGCAGCTTCGTCAAGGTGATGGACCTGCGCTACGGCGAGAACCCGCACCAGCAGGCCGCCTTCTACCGCGACCTGTCCCCGGCGCCCGGCTCGCTCGCCACCTTTACCCAGCTGCAGGGCAAGGAGCTGAGCTACAACAACATCGCCGACTCCGACGCGGCCTGGGAATGCGTGCGCCAGTTCGACGCGCCGGCCTGCGTGATCGTCAAGCACGCCAATCCCTGCGGCGTGGCCGTGGGCACCGGCCCTGGCGAGGCGTACGAGCTGGCCTACGCCACCGACCCCACCAGCGCCTTCGGCGGCATCATCGCCTTCAACCGCAGGCTCGACGCGGACACCGCGAAGGTGATCCTCGACCGCCAGTTCGTCGAGGTGCTGCTGGCGCCGGACTACGACGACGGCGCGCTCGAATACGCGAAGAAGAAGGCCAACGTGCGCGTGCTGCGCATCCCGATGGCGCCGGTGTCCCCGGGCTTCATCGACACCAAGCGCGTGGGCTCCGGCCTGCTGATGCAGACCGCCGACGACCGCGTGGTCGCGCGCGACGAACTGAAGGTGGTGACGAAGCTGGCGCCGACCGAGGCGCAGTTCGCCGACCTGCTGTTCGCCTGGAAGGTGGCCAAGTTCGTGAAATCGAACGCGATCGTCTATGCGAAGGACAACCGCACGATTGGCGTGGGCGCCGGGCAGATGAGCCGCGTGTACTCGGCGCGCATCGCCGGGATCAAGGCGGTGGACGCCGGCCTGGTCGTGCCCGGATCGGTGATGGCGTCCGACGCCTTCTTCCCGTTCCGCGACGGCATCGACGCCGCCGCCGAAGCGGGGATCCAGGCGGTGATCCAGCCGGGCGGTTCGATGCGCGACAGCGAGGTGATCGCCGCGGCCGACGAGCACGGCATCGCCATGGTGTTCACCGGCGTGCGCCACTTCCGCCACTGATCCGGAGACCGCCGCGATGCGAGCGCTGCGCCTGATCGCCTGCTGCCTGCCGCTGGCCGTGGCCGCCTGCGGCCAGGACAGTGCCGCCCTGCGCCAGGCGCGCGATGCGCTGGCCACCGGCCTGCCCGAGCCCTACTTCGAAGACCTTGTCATCGAGGCGGTGCTGGTGGAGGGCGACGCCCTGGTGCAGCTGGTGCGCAGCCCCGAGGGCAGGGCCGAGGCGACCCGCCAGCATCCGCGCTTCGAGGAGCTGCGCGAGGCCGAGCAGGAGGCGCTGGTCGACCTGTGCGCGGTGCCGGCCATCGCACCGCTGGTGGCCACGGATGCGCGCCTGGTCCGCCGCTTTGTCGATCGCGAGGGCGGCGTGTTCTTCGAAGTCGAGATGCCCGCCGGCGACTGCGCGGACGCATCCGCCGGCTGATCCGGCCTCGCGGCCGTCCAGAACAATGCGCGGCGACGCCGCGCCCGTACAGGAGTGCAGCATGAAGGTCCTCGTCATCGGTTCCGGCGGTCGCGAGCATGCGCTGGCGTGGAAGCTGGCGCAGTCGCCGCGGGTGTCGGAAGTGATCGTCGCCCCGGGCAATGCCGGTACCGCGCGCGAGCCGCGCTGTCGCAATGCCGCGGTCAAGGTGGCCGACCTCGACGGCCTGCTGCAGCTGGCGCAGGACGAGGACGTGGCGCTGACCGTGGTCGGCCCGGAAGTGCCGCTGGTGGCCGGCGTGGTCGACCGTTTCCGCGCCGCGGGCCTGCGCATCTTCGGCCCCAGCGCCGCCGCCGCGCAGCTCGAAGGCAGCAAGGCCTTCGCCAAGGATTTCCTCGCCCGCCATGGCATTCCCACGGCCTTCTACGCGGTGCATACCGAGGTGGAGCCGGCGCTCGCCTACCTGCGCGAGAAGGGTGCGCCGATCGTCGTCAAGGCCGACGGCCTGGCCGCAGGCAAGGGCGTGATCGTGGCGGTGACGCTGGACGAGGCCGAGGCCGCGGTGCGCGACATGCTCGCGGGCAACGCGTTCGGCGATGCCGGCGCGCGCGTGGTGATCGAGGAATTCCTCGACGGCGAGGAAGCCAGCTTCATCTCCATGGTCGATGGGCGCAGCGCGCTGCCGATGGCCACGAGCCAGGACCACAAGCGCGTGGGCGATGGCGATACCGGCCCCAACACCGGCGGCATGGGCGCGTATTCGCCGGCGCCGGTGGTCACGCCCGAGGTGCACGCGCGGGTGATGCGCGAGATCGTCGAGCCGACGGTCGCAGGCATGGCCGCGGACGGCACGCCGTTCACCGGCTTTCTGTATGCCGGACTGATGATCGACGCCAGCGGCGCGCCAAAGGTGATCGAGTTCAACGTGCGCTTCGGCGATCCGGAGACGCAGCCGGTGATGCTGCGCCTGCAGTCGGACCTGCTCGACCTGGTCGAGGCGGCGCTGGACGGACGGCTGGACGAGGCCGAGGTGGTCTGGGATCCGCGTCCCTCGCTGGGCGTGGTGATGGCGGCCAGGCCCTATCCGGACGCGCCGGTCACCGGCGATGCGATCGCCGGGCTGGAGGAAGGCGAGGGCGCGGCCGATGGCCCGGTCGCGAAGGTCTTCCACGCCGGCACCACCCTGGATGCCGAGGGCCGCGTGGTCACCGCCGGCGGCCGCGTGCTCTGCGTCACCGCCCTGGGCGACACCGTGGCCGAGGCCCAGCGCCATGCCTACGCCGGCGTGGCCGCGATCTCCTGGGCGAACGAGTTCCACCGCAGCGACATCGGCTGGCGCGCGATCGCGCGCGAACGCGGCGAAGGCTGAGCGGCCGGGTCCGGCTGCGCGTCGCCGCGCAGCAACTCCGCACACCACGCCTGACCGCGCTCGCGCTTACACGCAACCGCGTTGACCGGATTCAACGCGTTGCCGCGCCGTGCGCCACTGCACAAGCGCCAGTTGGTGTCGGCACCGGCAGAACCATCGTCATCACCGCGAAAGCAGGATGACGGCCTCCGCAACCGTCCTGGATCTCCGTATCCGCCGGGATGACTCGGTCTGCGCGCGCGGCTGCGTGCTCGTTTCCCCGGATGCCCGCATGCGTGGAGCTGACCGGCCGGGCGCGATGGGAGCGCGCGACCGGCACCCTGGATTCCCGCCTTCGCGGGAATGACGGCCTTGCTGGATCGAAGAAGGACGCGCCGCCAGCCGCAAGTACTCCGGCGTGCCTACCCCGCAGTCCCTACGCCCATCACCAGCGCCCGACCCAAGCCATGCGGCGCGCTGCGCAGATACTGCGGCGGCGCGACGGCCTGCGCGCCCAGCGCCGCCGCCGCGTGCCACGGCCAGCGCGGGTCGTAGAGCATGCCGCGCGCCAGCGCCACCGCATCGGCCTTGCCTTCGGCCAGGATCGCCTCGGCCTGCTGCGGCTGCGTGATCAGCCCGACGGCGATCACCGGCATCTCCACCTCGCGCCGGATCGCCTCCGCGAACGGCACCTGGTAGCCCGGCGCCAGCGCGATCTTCTGCGCCGGATGCAGCCCGCCGCTGGACACATCGATGAAGTGGCAGCCGCGCGCATCCAGCGCGCGCGCCAGGGCAATGCTCTGCTCCAGATCCCAGCCGCCCTCGACCCAGTCGGTGGCCGAGATGCGGATCCCCAGCGCGATCGACGGCGGCAGCTCGGCCGCGACTGCGTCGAACACGCGCAGCACCAGCCGCATGCGGTTCTCGAGGCTGCCGCCGTACTCGTCGCTGCGCTGGTTGGACAGCGGCGACAGGAACTGGTGCAGCAGATAGCCGTGCGCGGCATGGATCTCCACCAGGTCCAGGCCCAGGCGCGCGGCACGCCGGGCGCTGTCGACGAAGCGCTGCACGAT
>JAEXTE010000451.1 GCA_023453655.1 Pseudomonadota bacterium | reverse complement strand
GGCCCTGGTCACGCGGGCGGCCCCCCCCGGCCCCGTGTGATGGAGGCACGCCGCGACCCGGCGTGGCTTGGGGCAGGCGCGGGCCGTTGCCGGCGAGGTTCTCCGCCGCCACGGGCGGCAGACGGCGCCATCTGGGCCGTCAGGCAGCCTGGCGAGCGCCTTGGCCGGGCCACCGCCTCATCTACCCCGTTTGTCCGGACCGTCCTGTTAAGCGGTGGGCCGGTCGCGTGGCCGACAGCGCCCCGGAGGCGAAATATTCGCCGATTCTCAAAATTTGAGACTAATCAGCAGCTTGTGGATAAGGCTTGAACAAGTCTGTGAACTATCGCGCAAGTCATTGACCGGATTAATGAAATTTCCACATCAAAGCTGTTGACATCCCCATGACCCGTCCATAAGGTGGCGCTTCGTGGGGAAACCGGGAATTTCGTGGTTTTCCGATGCTGAAGCCCGCCGCAGACGGGCACCTCCGGGCAGGATGTGGTGTTCCAGGGCGAGACCGCCATCACGATCGACGACAAGGGCCGGCTGGCGATCCCGACCAGCTACCGGGACCTCGTCGCGTCCGAGTGCGGCAATCGCCTGGTGATCACCTACAACCCCTTCGAGAAGGGCTCGCTCTACATCTACCCCTATGCCACCTGGGAAAAGGTGCGCGACGGGGTCAACGCGCTGCCCCGGCTCAAGGCCGCCAATCGCGCGCTGCAGCTGAAGCTGGTGGGCGCGGCCGCCATCGTCGAGCCCGACGGCAACGGCCGGATCCCGATCCCCGCCAGCCAGCGCGCCGCCATCGGCATCGAGAAGAAGGCCGTGCTGCTGGGCATGGGCGACAAGTTCGAGCTCTGGAGCGAGCAGGCCCATCGCGCGCAGATCGAGACGCCGCTGGCGGACGAGGATTTCGGCGACGAACTGGTTGGACTGCAGTTGTGAGCGGGGGTGCTGCGGACGCCCGCGCCGCGCACCTTCCGGTGATGTTCGAGCAGGTCATGGAAGGGCTGCGCGTGGTCGAGGACGGGACGTATCTCGACGGCACGTTCGGGCGTGGCGGACATGCGCGCGGCGTGCTCGAGAGGCTGGGTGAGGGAGGCAGGCTGCTGCTGATGGACAAGGATCCCGAAGCGGTTGCGGTCGCCGGACGCGAGTTCGGCGCCGACGCACGCGTCGCGATCCGCCGCGGCAGCTTCGCCGACCTCGGCCACTGGGATGCGGTGGCCGCCGGACTGGACGGCGTACTGCTCGACCTCGGCGTGTCCTCGCCGCAGCTGGACGTGGCCGGCCGCGGCTTCAGCTTCGGCAAGGACGGTCCGCTCGACATGCGCATGGACCCGGACAGCGGCGAGAGCGCGGCGCAGTGGCTGGCGCGCGCCGAGGAGCGCGAGATCGCCGACGTGCTGTGGACCTACGGCGAGGAACGCATGAGCCGGCGCATCGCGCGCGCGATCGTCGCCCGCCGCGCCACGCAGCCGCTCACCCGCACCACCGAACTGGCCGAGCTGATCGCCTCCGTGGTGCCGCGCGGCCGCCACGACATCCATCCGGCCACGCGCTCGTTCCAGGCGATCCGCATCCACGTGAACCGCGAACTCGAGGATCTCGAGCGCGGCCTCGCCGCCGCGCACGACGCGCTGCGCCCAGGCGGGCGGCTGGCGGTGATCAGCTTCCATTCGCTCGAGGACCGCATCGCCAAGCGCTTCATCGCCGCGCGCGCCAAGGCGCCGCCGGGCAACCGCCGCCTGCCCGAGGCGACCGGCTTCGTACCCACGCTGCGCGCGATCGGCGACGCGGCCAAGGCGCGCCCGGACGAGCTGGCGGCCAATCCCCGCGCCCGCAGCGCGGTGCTGCGCGTGGCCGAGAAGCTGGCCACGGGGGCGCGGCCATGACCCGCCTGCTCGTCGCCGTGCTGGTCGTGGCCAACGCCATCAGCGCCATCGGCGTGGTGCACGCGCGCCACCAGCACCGCGAGCTGTACGTGCAGCTGACCCGGCTCGAGCGCGCCCGCGACGAACTCAACATCGAGTTCGGGCGGCTGCAGCTGGAACAGGCCACCTGGGCCGAGAGCAACCGCATCGACCAGGTCGCGCGTACGCGCCTGGGCATGAAGTTCCCGGCCACGGACGAGATCGTGGTGGTGCGTCCATGAAGTTCATCCGCACCTCCGGCGGTTCGGCGAAGAAGCCGCGCCCGCGCGCCCAGTTCAACCTGCAGGGCCGGCTGATGCTCGTCGGCGGGGCGATGGCCCTGTGCGCGGTGGCGCTGGTGGTGCGGGCGGTCGACCTGCAGCTGGTGGACAACGCCTTCTACCAGCAGAAGGCCGACGCGCGCTTCCTGCGCGAGGTGCCGATCCCGACCTCGCGCGGCATGATCACCGACCGCAACGGAGAGCCGCTGGCGGTGTCCTCGCCGGTGGAGTCGCTGTACGCCAATCCGCAGGAGCTGGCCAACAACCCGGCCGCGATCGCGCGCCTGGCCGAGGCCACGGACCTGCCGCTGGACTACCTCACCCGCTACGTCTCGCAGCGCAAGGACAAGGAGTTCATGTACGTGCCGCGGCACCGCCGGATCAACCCGGCCGTGGCGCAGAAGATCCTGGCGCTGAAGATCCCGGGCGTGTTCTCGCAGCGCGAGTTCCGCCGCTTCTACCCGCAGGGCGAGGCGGTGTCGCACGTGCTGGGCTTCACCAACATCGACGACCAGGGCCAGGAGGGCGTGGAGCTGGCGTTCGACGAATGGCTGCGCGGCACGCCCGGCCTGCAGAAGGTGATCCGCGACCGGCACGGCCGCATCGTCGAGCACGTCGACCTGCTGCGTCCGGCCGAACCGGGCAAGGACCTGGTGCTGAGCATCGACCGCCGCATCCAGTTCCTGGCCTATCGCGAGCTCAAGCGCACCCTGCTCGAGACCGGCGCGGCCAGCGGCTCGGTGGTGATCCTGGACGTGGCCACCGGCGAAGTGCTGGCGATGGCCAACCTGCCCTCGTACAACAACAACCGCGTCAGCGGCGAGAACCGGGACGCGTACCGCAACCGTGCGGTCACCGATCTCCTCGAGCCCGGCTCGACCATGAAGCCGCTGACGGTGGCCGCCGGCCTGGAAGCCGGCGTGATCACGCCCACCACGCGCTTCGATACCAGTCCCGGCTGGATCCCCAACGGCCGCTACCGCACCAGCGATTTCCGCAACTACGGCGTGCTCGACACCACCGG
>JAEXTE010000096.1 GCA_023453655.1 Pseudomonadota bacterium | reverse complement strand
GCGCAGGGCTGGGCCTGCGGCGCGGACTGCTGTCCGCGCTGCAGGCCGCAGGACCGGGCGACGTGGATTTCCTCGAATGCGCGCCGGAGAACTGGATCGGCGTCGGCGGCCGGCTTGGCGCGGCGTTCGAGGCGCTGGCCGAGCGCCACCGGCTGACCTGCCATGGCCTGTCGCTGTCGCTGGGCGGCCCGGCGCCGCTGGACGAAACCTTCGTCGCGCGCGTCGGGCGCTTCCTCGAACGCCATGGTGTCGCGCTCTACAGCGAGCACCTGAGCTGGTGCAGCGACGACGGCCAACTCTACGACCTGCTGCCCCTGCCCTTCACCGAGGAGGCGGTGGCGCATGTCTCGGCGCGGATCCGGCGCGTGCAGGACATCCTCGGCCGCCGCATCGCGATCGAGAACGTGAGCTATTACGCCGCCCTGCCCACCGCCCCCGCGCAGGCGCTGGACGAGGCCGGTTTCGTCGAGGCGGTGCTGGCGGAAGCCGACTGCGACCTGCTGCTGGACGTCAACAACATCCTCGTCAACGCGGTCAACCACGGATACGACGCCGCAGCCTTCCTGCGCCGCATGCCCTCGAACCGGATCGCCTGCTACCACGTCGCGGGGCACCACGACGAGGCACCGGGACTGAAGGTGGATACGCATGGAGCGGCGGTCATCCCCGACGTGTGGTCGCTGCTGGCCGAGGCCTACCGCGTGCACGGGTTGCGACCGACCCTGCTCGAGCGCGACTTCAACCTGCCGCCCTTCGCCGAACTGCTCGACGAGATCGCGTCGATCCGTGCGCTGCAGCGCGCCGCCGCCGCGGCGCCGGCTGCGGTTCCGGCGCGTGGCTGAGTCCCTGCTGCGAGCGCAGCAGTTCGCGCTCTCGCGCCACTTGCGCGACCCGCGGGGCGTGCCCGCGCCGGACGGCATCCGCGACGACCGCCTGGCGGTCTATCGCGATCTGCTCTACAACAACCTGCAGTCCCTGCTGGCCGGCAACTTCCCGGTGATCCGACGCACCCTGGCCTGCGAGGACTGGCATGCGCTGGTCCGTGCCTTCTACGCTGGCCATCGCTGCCGCACGCCGCTGTTCACGGAGATCGGGCGCGAGTTCGTGCGCTGGCTCGAGACCGTGCCCGACCCCGGGCTCCCGCCCTGGATCGCAGAACTGGCGCATTACGAGTGGGTCGAGCTGGCGCTGCAGATCTCCGATGCGCTGCCGCCGGCGGACCTTGCGCCACTGCCCGCCACCGCTGCGGGCGAGGCGCTGCTCGACGCCGCCCCGGTGGTCTCGCCCCTGGCCTGGGCGCTCGCCTACCGCTGGCCGGTGCAGCGCATCGGCCCGTCGTTCCGGCCGGACCGCGCGCCGGATGCGCCGACCCTGTTGCTGGTGCGTCGCGACGCCGACGGCGAGGTGCGCTTCGCGGAACTGTCGCCGCTGGCCTTCCGCCTGCTCGAACTGCTGGCGCCGGGCACGCGCAGCGGCCGCGACTGCCTGGAGGCGCTGGCCGGGGAAGCCGGTTCTGCGGATCCGGATGCCCTGATCGCCGACGGCGCGGCGCTGCTCACGCGTATGGCTGCCGACGGCACGCTCTGCGGCATGCGCGCTGCCTGTGCGCCGCATCGGCACGCGCGCGATGGCGGGCGCGGACGCACGCTCTGCTAGGCTTTGCGCATGGAACAAGCCGCAGCGCCCGCCCCCAACGTCACCCTGCTCACCCGCCGTTTCCGCGGCTACCTGCCGGTGGTGGTGGACGTCGAAACCGGCGGCTTCGACTGGAACCGGCACGCACTGCTGGAGATCGCCGCGGTGCCGCTGGACGTGGACGAGACCGGCGCACTGGTGCCCGGTCCCGCCACCAGCGCCCACGTCGTGCCCGCGCCCGGCACCGAGATCGACCCGCAGTCGCTGGAAGTCACCGGGATCGACATCGACCACCCCTTCCGCTTCGCCAAGCCGGAGCGCGAAGCGCTCGACCACGTGTTCGCGGGGGTGCGCGCCGCCGTGCGCAGGCACGGCAGCCAGCGCGCGATCCTGGTCGGCCACAACGCGCATTTCGACCTGAACTTCGTCAACGCCGCGGTCGCCCGCACCGGGCACAAGCGCAACCCCTTCCATCCCTTCAGCGTGTTCGACACCGTCACCCTCGCCGGCGTGGCCTACGGACAGACGGTGCTGGCGCGTGCGGTGCAGGCCGCAGGCTTCAGCTGGAGCAGCGAAGACGCGCATTCGGCGCTGTACGACGCCGAGCAGACCGCGAAGCTGTTCTGCACCATCGTCAACGCCTGGCCGGCGCCGCAGCGCGCCTGATCCGCGCACATCGCGGCGGCACCGCCGTCGACCCGGGCTGAACATCGCCTGTGCTCCACTCGATGCGTCCGCACGAGAGGAGACCGCGATGCCGATCACCCGCGCCAAGGCCAGCCAGCTGCTCAACCAGCGCGAGATGGCACTCTACGACGACAGCCGCATCAACGGCCTGCGCCAGCTCGACGGCAGGGCACTGGCGACGCGCGTCGCCCGCGCGCGTACCGCCCGCGACCGCGCGCGCGACCTCGTCCGCCGGCAGAAGCT
>JAEXTE010000352.1 GCA_023453655.1 Pseudomonadota bacterium | reverse complement strand
GGCCAGGATGTTGGTCTGGAAGGCGATGCCGTCGATCAGCGAGATGATGTCGGCGATCTTGCGCGAGGACTGCTCGATCCCGGCCATGGTCTCCACCACCTGGCCGACCACCTGGCCGCCCTGGGAGGCGACCTCGGCGGCGCTGACCGCGAGCTGGTTGGCCTGGCGGGCGTGCTCGGCGTTCTGGCGCACGGTGGAGGTCAGTTCCTCCATCGTCGCGGCGGTTTCTTCCAGGTTGGCCGCCTGCTGTTCGGTGCGGCGGGCCAGGTCGGCGTTGCCCGCCGAGATTTCCGAGGCCGAGCTGTCGATGCTGGAGGAGGCCTGCTGGATGCGGCTGACCATGCTGGTCAGGTTGCGCACGGTGGCGTTGGCGTCGTCGCGCATCTCGGCGAACACGCCCTCGTAGTTCCCGTCCATGCGCGTGGTCAGGTCGCCGGCGGCGATGGCCTTGAGCAGGTGCGACAGCGACTGCAGGCTGCCGTCGGAGGTGGCCATCAGCTGGTTGAGGTTGCCCACCATGTCGCGGAAGCCGAACTCGAAGCGGTTCTCGTCGCCGCGCCGGCTGAAGTGGCCGCGTACCGCGGCGCCGCTGAGGGTGCCGATCTCCTGGCTCAGCGCCAGCAGGTTGGCCTTTACCCCGTCCATGGCGTTCATCAGGATCTGCTTTTCGCCCGGCACGCGCGGGAAGTCCTCGCGCAGGTCGCCGCGGGCGTAGGCGGCGGCCAGGTGGCCGGCCTTCAGCCCGGCCTGCACGTGTTCGTGCACTACGGCGTTGAAGATCTCGCCCAGCTTGCCGTACTCGCCCTGCAGGAGGGTGGTGTCCAAGCGCGCGGAAATATTGCCCTCGTCGTGCAGACGACCGAGTTCGCTCGCGCCCGTGGTGAGGGCCTGCACGGCCTCGCGGGTCGCCTGCACGGCGCGCAGCACCTCGCCGGCCTCGTCCTTGCCGCCGACCAGGCGGGCACCGTCGATCTTGCCGACCGCCAGGTCGCGCGCGGCCGCCGCGGCCACGCCCAGTGGGCCCGTCAGGCTGCGGGTGAAGACCACGGCCAGGAACACGCCGGACGCGATGGCGAGACCAAGCACGATGAACAACGTGGTGCGGGCCCGGCGGGCAGCGGTGGCCGCCTCCGACTTGGCTACGTCCATCATGGCGCTCTCGCGCTGGACGTAGGCTTCGACGCTGCCACGCCAGCGGTCCAGGCCCGCGGCCGCCTGCGTGTGCAGGAGTTCCGTCGCCTCGTCCTTGCGCCCTGCCGCGGCCAGCGCGATGACTTCGTCATTCGGCGGGGCCGCGAGTTCGCGCGCGGCACCCACCGCGGCGAGCGCCTTCCTGCCGTCCTCCCGGGCGGGCATCGCCTGCAACTGCTCGTACGCTTCAGAGAACGCCTGCCGGGCTCCGGCGATGGCCGTCTGCACCTCACGTATCCGATCCTCGCCCTCAACCAGCAGCAGCGCCTGCAGATTCAGGTTCATCTCATTGGCGGCGTCGTACAGCAGGTTCGCCAGCCGGGTCTTGGTGACCCGCTCGCCGGCGATCTTTTCCAGATTTCCTTCGACGGTCGAGAGCGACGTCAGTGAGGTCGCGGCGATGACGGCCGACAGCGCGAGCATCAGGCCGAAGCCGGCAAACATCCGTTTGCCGACGGTGAAGCGTTGCAGGAAATTGTTCATGGCTTACCTAGGGGAGGTTGCGTTCTTCGCGGGGCCGCGCCGACTGCGAACACGCGTGGATAGACAGACGGCCGACCGCACGAGGTGGCGCGCCTGTGCCGAACTTTGGCTTTCGACAGGCCAGTTATCGGCAATGCCTCCCCATGGGCTAGGGCATTGGCTTTTGAGATTTCCTATAGATTTGATCGAGACGCTCGACCGCCGGCGCGATGTGCCCGGAATTGCGATTCCACGGGTGGCAAGGTGCCTGGGCGGGTGGTGCTGCCGAAGGCGAAGCTTGCGCGTCGAGCGCGATCCTCGCGAGGCACCGCTCGTGTCCAGCGTGGGTGGCGATCGATGCCGGCGTCGGGCCCCGCCGCTTCCGTTCAAGCTCCGGTGCTTTCCAGCGCTTCGTCCCGGGGCAGCCAGATCCGCACCTCCTGGTCGATCCGGGACGGCGCCTGGAAGCCGGGCAGGCGCCGCAGTTCGGTGCCGTGGCGGAACAGCGCCAGCGTCGGCGTCTGGCGCAGGCCCAGCGCGCGGAAAAACTCCTCGCCCACCGATTCCAGCTTCACCTTGAGCAGGACCAGGTCCGCGGCGACGGCCTCGCTGGCGAACTTCCGCAGCGACAGCTCCAGCATGCGGCAGCCGGGGCAGTCGTCCTTGTAGTAGTCCACCAGCAGGCGCGGCTGCGCGGCGAGGGCGGCGTGGTAGTCCTCAGGCGAGGCGGCGTGCAGGGTCTGCATGCGGGCAAGTCTCGGAAGTGTCCAGGATCAGGTCGGTCCAGTCGCGGACGCGCGCCGCGTCGCGCTCGCCGTGGGGCATCTGTTCGATCTCCAGGCGAGGGAACGGCGAGTCGAAGAAACGGGCCATGCGCCGTACCGCGCCGCAGTAGTACTCGGCGCCCCACTGCGTCTCGCCGGTGCCGAACACCGCCAGCCGGCGCGGCCGGCCCACGTTCTCCACCAGCTCGGCGATGAAGCGCTTCATCTCGACCGGCGTGCGCCCGCCGTTGTCGGACCAGGCGCCGAGCAGGTAGAGGTCGTGGCGCGGATCGGGGCCGGCGGCGGCCAGCCCGGCGACGTCGGCCTCGATCCAGCCCACCACGTGTCCGCGCGCCTCGCAGCGCGCGCGGATCATGCGCGCGACGTCGCGGGTGTTGCCGCTGAGCGAGGCGAAGGCGATCAGGATGCGCATGGCGTGCGGAGCGGTTCGCGCGTCAGAGATCGTCGAAACCGTTGTCGACACTGGTCTTCTTGTAGGAGGCGTTGCGCATCTCGAAGAAGTCGGTCTTGGTCTCGGTGAAGTTGTCGGCGTAGGCGCGGATCCACGGCATCACGTTGTCGCCGGCGCCCGGGTACAGCTGCTCGATGCCGAGCATGCCGGCCATCTTGTTGGCGCGGTACTGCACGTAGCGGACCATCTCGTCGACGTCGATGCCGTCGATGCCGTCGAGCACCTCGCCGGTCCACTGCGTCTCCAGCTCGATCGCGTGGGCGAAAGCGGTGTGCACGTAGTCGGTCAGCTCGTCGGTCTGCAGCTCCGGGTGCTCGCCGACGATGGCGCGGATCACCTCGCTGATGAACTTGGTGTGGGCCAGCTCGTCGCGGTTGATGAAGCTGATGATCTTGCCGGTGCCGGTCATCCGGTTCTGCCGCACCAGGTTGTAGAAGTAGGCGAAGCCGGAATAGAAGTTGATGCCCTCGAGGATCGAGGACTGGATCAGGGCGCGCAGGAGGGTCTCGGCGGTCCTCCCGCGCATGAAGTCGTCGTAGGACGCCATGATCGGCGCGTTGCGGCGCAGGATGGTCGGGTGGGTGCGCGCGATCTCGAAGATGCGGTGCTGGTTGGCCAGGTCGGCGATCGAGGCCAGCACGTAGCTGTAGCTCTCGTTGTGGATCACCTCCTGCTGGCCGATGATCGCGGCGTTGGCGTGCGCGGCCGGGTCGGTGATGTACTCGGCGACGTTGTAGATGAAGCGCGTCTGCGGCGAATCGAGCGTGGCGAGCAGGCCGATGATCGAATCGAACGCGTTCTTCTCGCGCGCCGAGAGCTCGCCGTACTGGCGCGCGTCGCCCTTCATGTCGACCTCGTCGGGGATCCAGAAGTTGGTCGAAAGCTCCTTGTAGGCGCGGTAGAACGACGGATACGGAATATCGTTCCAGTTGAGGATGCCGGATGTGCGGCCGTTGATGATCCCGGTCGAGCGGTTCGGATGGCGCGGCTCGAGGATGCGGATGCGCTCGAGCGGGGTACGGGTGAGCGGTGCGGTGGCGGACATGATTGGCTTGCTCTTCTCCGATTGCGGGCGAACGGATCTGTCGGGAGGAAAGCCCCCCTGAGTCAGGGGGGCGCGCCGAAGGCGCAGGGGTGTGGCTGTTCGATGAGTGCAGGGTCCACGGTTCGCCATGCGAACCGTGGAAGCGAAAGCGCGAATGCGCTTTAGCTACTGCACCACTCGCACTCCGCGATATCGATATCGTTCGAGCGCACGTAGTACGTCGTCTTCAGCCCTTCCCGCCAGGCCGTCATGTGCAGCTCCAGCAGGGTCGAGGCGCGGATCGTCGCGGGCACGTAGAAGTTGAAGCTGACCGACTGGTCGACATGGCGCTGGCGTCGCGCGTTCTGGCGCACCGAGGCGAACTGGTCGACCTGGTAGGCGCCCTTTCCGTAGTACGGCCAGGTCTCCAGCGACAGCCCCGGCGCCGCCACCGGCCGGCGATAGTCCTTCTTCTCCTCGTAGTAGAACGCGGAGTAGATCGGGGCGATCGAGGCGGTGCTGCCGGCGATCTGCGCGGTCGACATGTTCGGCGCCACCGCCAGCAGCCAGCCGTTGCGCAGGCCGTTCACCGCCACCTGCGCCGCCAGGTCCAGCCACTGCGGTGAGACGTATCCGCGGTCGCGGAAGTAGGCGCCGGTGTGCCAGTCGCTGCCGGCGAACGCCGGATAGGTGCCTTTTTCCTTCGCCAGTTCCATGCTGGCCTGGATGGTCAGGAAGTTGATCCGCTCGT
>JAEXTE010000335.1 GCA_023453655.1 Pseudomonadota bacterium | reverse complement strand
TCAACTTCGAGACCCTGGCCACCTGGCTGTACGCCGACGCCGCGCGCGGCGCCTACGAGGACGGGGCGGTCGCGGCGCTGCTGATCGTGCTGGCCGGGCTGCTGCCGGTGATCCTGCTTTCGCGCACGGGCGTGACCTACGCACGCGAGGCCACGCCGTGAGCGCGATGCTGGAGCTGCAGGGCATTGGCGTGTCGTATCCGGCCCCGAGCGGCACACGCACGGTCGTCGACGGGCTGTCGCTGCGGCTGGCGCGCGGCGAGATCGGCTGCCTGCTGGGCCGATCGGGCTGCGGCAAAACCACGGTGCTGCGCGCCGTCGCCGGGTTCGAACCGCTGCAGGCGGGCGAGGTGCGGCTCGATGGACGGGTGCTGTCGTCGCCTGGCCGCACGCTGCCGCCGGAGCAGCGCGGCGTCGGGATGATGTTCCAGGACTACGCGCTGTTCCCGCACCTGGACGTGGCCGGCAACGTCGGCTTCGGGCTGTCGCGGATGCCGCGCCGCGAGCGTCGGGCGCGGGTGGCCGAGGTGCTGGAACTGGTGGGACTGCCCGACCGCGCCGACGCCTGGCCGCACGAGCTGTCCGGTGGCCAGCAGCAGCGGGTGGCGCTGGCGCGCGCCCTGGCGCCGTCGCCGGCGCTGCTGCTGCTCGACGAACCGTTCTGCAACCTCGACATCGACACCCGCGAGCACCTGGCCGCCGAACTGCGCGCGATCCTGCGGCGCACCGGCACCACCGCGCTGCTGGTCACCCACGACCAGGCCGAGGCCTTCGCGATGGCGGACGCCATCGGGGTGATGGAGCAGGGGAGGATCCTGCAGTGGGCGGATGCGGCCACGCTGTACGCCGCGCCCGCGGATCCGTTCGTGGCCGGCTTCATCGGCCGCGGACGGGTGCTGCCGGCCGCGTCGCTGGGGCTGGCCGGTAGTGGACAGGTGCTGCTGCGGCCAGACCGGCTGGTGCCGGACCGGCAGGGATCGCTTCGTGCCGAAGTGCTGGCGGTCTCGTTCCGCGGGCCGGGGCGCGTGGCCGTGCTTCGGCTCGGGGATGGCGCCCTGGTCGAGGTCGACCTGCCCGGGGACATGGCGCCGGCGCCGGGCGCGGTGCTGGCCCTGCGGCTGCGCGACGAAGGACTGGTGCGCTTCGGCTGAACAGGCGGCCCGGTGCCCCGCCCCCTACAATGTGCGGCCGGCGACCGCGAGGCAGGGGCCTGCGCCGCGTCGCCCGCGATCTTTTCCGACTGGCTCCATTGCCGGCGCCTGCGCTCCGGCGGGCCTGCGCCACGCCCCCGCCTGTCCCATCCGATGCCCGATCCCGCCCCATGTCCCGCATGCAGTTCGACCTGATCACCACCGACGGCGCCGCGCGCCGCGGGCGCCTGGCCTTCCCGCGCGGCGTGGTGGAAACCCCCGCCTTCATGCCGGTCGGCCCCTCCGGCACGGTCAAGGGCATGCTGCCCGGGCAGGTGCGCGAGCTCGGCGCGCAGATCATCCTCGGCAATACCTTCCACCTGTACCTGCGGCCCGGGCTGGAGGTGATCGAGGCGCATGGCGGCCTGCATGGCTTCTCGCGCTGGGACGGGCCGATCCTCACCGACTCGGGCGGTTTCCAGGTGTTCTCGCTGGCGCACCGGCGCAAGATCACCGAGGCCGGGGTGACCTTCGCCGCGCCCACGGACGGCTCGAAGGTGTTCCTCGGCCCCGAGGAATCGATGCACATCCAGAAGGTGCTCGGCAGCGACATCGTGATGATCTTCGACGAGTGCCCGCCGGTGAACGTCGACGGCAGGCCGGTCGACAAGCGCGTGGTGGAGCGTTCGATGGAACTGTCGCTGCGCTGGGCCGAGCGCTCGAGGCGCGCCCACGAGGGCAACGACGCGGCGCTGTTCGGCATCGTCCAGGGCGGCGTGCACCACGACCTGCGCAGCCGCTCGGCCGAGGGCCTGCGGAAGATCGGCTTCGACGGCTACGCCATCGGCGGCCTGGCGGTGGGCGAGACCGAGGACGAGCGCAACGCCATGCTCGACCACACCTGCCCGCAACTGCCGGCCGACCGGCCGCGCTACCTGATGGGCGTGGGCCGGCCCGAGGACCTGGTCGAGGCGGTGGCGCGCGGCGTGGACATGTTCGACTGCGTGATGCCGACCCGCAATGCGCGCAACGGCCACTACTTCACCTCGACCGGCGTGGTCCGGGTCCGCAACGCGAAGTACGAGCGGGACCTGCGCCCGATCGAAGAAGGTTGCGGCTGCCCGGCCTGCGCCGGTGGATACAGCCGCGCCTACCTGCGCCACCTCGACCGCTGCAACGAGATGCTCGGCCCGATCCTGGGCACCCTGCACAACCTGTGGCACTACCAGAAGCTGATGGCGGACATGCGCGCGGCGAGCGCCGCGGGAACCTTCGCCACCTTCCGCGAGTCTTTCCACGCGCTGCGACGGCCGCATTGAGCCGCGCCCCGGCGCGCCGCGGGCAGGGCGCCGCAGCCCGCCTTTGGCCGTGCCTCCCGGCCCCGGCCCGGCCCGCGGCGGGGCCGTGGCATAATTCCCCGCTATTTTTCCGACGGATGTCCCCATGAACCTGCTCGATCTGATCATCGCCCCGGCCCACGCCCAGGCCGCCACCGGCCAGCCCGCCGGTCCCGGCCTGATGGGCGCCGTGCTGCCCTTCCTGATCCTGTTCGCGGTCATGTATTTCCTGATGATCCGCCCGCAGATGAAGCG
>JAEXTE010000292.1 GCA_023453655.1 Pseudomonadota bacterium | reverse complement strand
ACGCCCTGTCGCCGGGCGCACGCCAGAACCCGGGCAGGCCATTGCCCGACGGGCGCACCGCGAAACCGGCCGGCTTGACCAGGAATACCGGCCGGTGCGGGCGTCCGGACAGGCGCCAGCGGCCCTCCTTGTCGCTGGAAACGATTTCCAGCCCGTCGGAGACGCGGACCTCCGCCAGGCCCGGCTCGCCCGCGCCGCGGCGGCCGTCGCCGTCGAGATCCTCGAAGACCGTACCGCGTTCGCAGGCCCACGCAGGTGCGAGCGCTATCGCGAGCAGCAGCCATGTCCCGGCACGGCACGGACGGCGCATCCGGCCTCCCCCTTTCGATGGATTTGTCCCATTATGCCGCTCGTCAGCGTTTGGACTCTGTGCCAACTGGACGACGGATGGAACGCCATGGACTCCTGGACGGGTACCCGATGAGGTTGGCCTCGCGGTGGATGCTGGCCCTGCTGATGCTTGCCGCGGCCCTGCCCGCCTTCGCGCAGACCCCGCTGGAACTCGCGCCCTCGGCGGCCAGGTTCGCCCTTTCGCCCTACATCTCCTATCGCCACGACACCACCGGCTCCGACCGTCCCGAGGATGCGTGGCGTCGCGTGGCGGACGGCGGGTTCGACCCGCTCCCCGGCGGCAAGGACGCCTTCGGCTTCCACGGCGGCGCGTTCTGGTGCCACGCCACCATCGTCAACCACAATCCCGACGAGCAGCGCTGGCTGCTGGTACAGGAGTATCCACTCAGCGACCGCCTCGACATCCACCTGCGTTACCCGGACGGGCGACAGGTGCACCATGTCGGCGGCGACCACGTGCCGTTCTCCGCGCGCAGCGTGCGCTATCGCCACCCCAACCTGATGGTGGACCTGCCGGTCGGGCAGCCGGTCGAGCTGCTCGTCCGCGTGCAGAGCGAAAGTTCGATGCAGGTCCCCCTGCACCTGTACACGCAGGCGGCCTTCACCGAGGTTTCCCGCGACGCCCAGCTGGCGATCGGCCTGTACTACGGCATCCTGATCGCGCTGTTCTTCTACAACCTGGTGCTGTGGATCTCGCTGCGCGACGGCAGCTACTTCTGGTACCTGTGCCACATCACCGCGTTCGGACTGGTGCTGTTCACGCTCAACGGGCTGGGCTTCGAGTACCTGTGGCCAGCCTCGCCGTGGATGGCCGACCACATGGTGCCGATCTCGATCTGCCTGGCGCTGATCGCGATGCTGCAGTTCGCGCGCACCTTCCTCGAGTTGCCGCAGCGTGCGCCGCGGCTCAACGTGGGTACGATCGGGCTGATCGGGTTCTTCGTGGTGTTCGGCGTGGCGTCGGTCTGGATGCCCTACCGGCTGTCGACGCCGATCGCCTCGCGCGCGGTGCTGGTGGGGGTGGCCTGGATCGTGCTGACCACGCTGCACGTGCTGCGGCGCGGCTATACGCCGGCGCGGCTGCTGCTGCTGGCCTGGTCGATGTTCCTGCTGGGCACCGCGGTGTTCACCCTGCTCGCCTTCGGCGCGCTGCCCAAGAACTTCGCCACCGAGTACGGCGTGCAGATCGGCTCGGCGCTGGAGATGCTGCTGCTGTCGGTGGCGCTCGGTTACCGCTACGCGCAGCTGCGCCAGGAGAACCAGCGCATCACCGACGAGGCCAACCGCCAGCTCGAGCGCAACGTGGCGCGGCGCACGCAGGAGCTGCAGCAGGCACTGGTGCAGCTCAAGGACGCGCACGAGAAGCTGACCGATTCCAGCCGCCGCGACGCGCTGACCGGCCTGTTCAACCGCAGCTACTTCCACGAAGGCTTCGACCGGATGCTGGAACAGTGCCGCGAAGCGCGCCGGCCGCTGTCGCTGCTGATGGTCGACCTCGACCACTTCAAGTCGATCAACGACCGCCACGGCCACCTGGTGGGCGACGAGTGCCTGCGCTGGGCGGCACGCCGCATCGGTCGCGTCCTGCGCTCGCACGATGCGCTGCTGGCCCGCTTCGGCGGCGAGGAATTCGTGGTGGTGCTGCCGAGCCAGGACCTGCGCGGCGCGGTGGCCGTGGCCGAGGAGCTGCGCCGCTCGCTGGTCGACGAGCCCTGCGACGCGCAGGGGGTGCAGGTGCGGATGTCGGCCAGCATCGGCGTGCACACGGTCGCGCCCGATGCCCTGGACGACATCGACGACGCGCTGGAAACCGCCGACAAGGCGCTGTACGCGGCCAAGGCCAACGGCCGCGACTGCGTGCGGACCTCGATCAGCGCGGCCTGAGCCGCAGGCTCAGCGCCGCCGGCTGGCGAGCTTCGCCTCCACGTCCTCCAGCCCCAGCCCGCGCGCGCGCAACAGGACCAGCAGGTGGAACACCAGGTCGGCCGCTTCGCCCAGCAGGGCGTCGTCGTCCTCGGCAACGCCGGCCAGCGCGGTCTCCACGCCCTCCTCGCCCACCTTCTGCGCCATCCGGCGCGTGCCGCCTTCGAACAGTCGGCTGGTATAGCTGCCCTCGGGCATGTCGCGGTGGCGCTGCGCGACCAGGGCCGACAGTTCGGCCAGGCCCGCGCCGGGCGCCGACGGGAAGCAGCTGTCACGTTGCAGGTGGCAGGTCGGTCCCTGCGGATGCGCCAGCACCAGCAGGGCGTCGTGGTCGCAGTCGGCCTCCAGCGAGACCAGTTCGAGGAAGTGCCCGGACGACTCGCCCTTGGTCCACAGCCGGCCCTTGCTGCGGCTGAAGAAGGTCACGCGCCGCGTGGCGACGGTCGCTTCGAACGCGGCGCGGTCCATGTAGCCCAGCATCAGCACGCGCAGGGTGCGCGCGTCCTGCACGATCGCCGGCAGCAGGCCGTCGCCCTTGTCCCAGTCCAGCGCGTCGGCGCCGGCGCCTTCGGTCTCATGCATCGCGCACCTCCACGCCGTTGTCCTTCAGGTACCGCTTGAGCGCCGGAATCCGGATGCTGCCGCTGTGGAACACGCTGGCGGCCAGCGCGCCATCGACGTCCCCGTCGATGAAGGCGTCGCGGAAATGCTCCGCTGCGCCCGCGCCGCCCGAGGCCACCAGCGGCACCTGGCACAGCGCCCGCGCCGCGCGCAGCTGCGCCAGGTCGTAGCCGCGGCGCACGCCGTCGCTGTCCATGCAGTTGAGCACGATCTCGCCCGCGCCCAGGCGTTGCGCCTCCACCACCCAGTCGAGCGTACGCACCGCCGGCGCGCGCATGCGGTCCGGATCGCCGGTGTGGGTGCGCACCCGCCACTCGCCGTCCGCCTCGCGGATCGAGTCGATGCCGACCACGACGCACTGCACGCCGAACGCGGCGGCGAGTTCGGAAATCAGGGCCGGCCGCTCCAGCGCCGGCGAATTGATCGAGATCTTGTCCGCGCCCGCGTGCAGCACCGCGCGCGCGGTGTCCACGTCGCGGATGCCGCCGGCCACGCAGAAGGGGATGTCGATCCGCGAGGACACCCGTTCCACCCAGCCGCGGTCCACCGAGCGCCCCTGCGGCGTGGCGCTGATGTCGTAGAACACCAGTTCGTCCGCGCCCTCGTCGCGGTAGCGCAGCGCCAGTTCGACGATGTCGCCCATGTCGACGTGGTCGCGGAAGCGCACGCCCTTGACCACACGCCCGTCGCGGACGTCGAGGCAGGGAATCAGGCGCCTGGCCAGCATCAGCCCGGCTCCCCGCCGCACGCGGCCAGGGCCTCGGGCAGCTGCAGGCGGCCCTCCAGCAGCGAACGGCCGAGCACGATGCCGGCGCAACCCTGCGCGCGCGCCGCAACCACGTCGGCGAGGTCGCGCACGCCGCCGGACGCCTGCAGCGCCAGCCCCGGCACTTCGCCGGCTAGCAGGCGGTACAGCGCCAGGTTGGGCCCGGTCATCATCCCGTCGCGGGTGATGTCGGTGCACAGCAGGTGGACCAGGCCCTGGCCGGCGTAGCGTCGCGCCATCTCCTGCAGCGTGCCGGCCGTGGTATCGGTCCAGCCGTGCACCGGCAGGCGCCAGACGCCTTCGCGATCCTGGCGCGTATCCAGTGCAACGGTGATGCGCCCGGGTCCGAACTCGCCGATCCAGCCAGCCCCCATCTCCGCCTCGCGCACCGCCAGCGAGCCGACCACCACGCGCGAGGCGCCGGCGTCGAGGATGCGCTGCACGTCGTCGCGCGAGCGCACGCCTCCGCCCGTCTGCACCCGCAGGCCCGTCGTCTCGACGATGCCGCGCACCAGCTCGAGCAGGGTGTAGCCGCCGGCGCGAGCCGCGTCCAGGTCGACCAGGTGCAGCCAGCGCGCCCCCTGCTCCGCGTAGGCGCGCGCCAGCGCGAGCGGGTCGTCCCCGTAGCGCGTTTCCTGTGCGTAGTCGCCCTGGGCCAGGCGCACGATCCGTCCGTGGCGCACGTCGATCGCCGGATACAGGGTGAACGTGCTCATGTCGCCTCCAGGGCCAGGAAGTTGTGCAACAGCCGCGCGCCGGCAGCGGCCGAGCGCTCGGGATGGAACTGGGCACCCATCACGTTGCCTCTCCGGACGACGGCGGCGAAGGGTTGGCCATGGCGAGTGCCGGCGATGCAGTCGTCGGTGGTGTCGGCCGCGTAGCTGTGGACGAAGTAGGCGTACTCGCCATCGTCGAATCCCGCGAGCAGCGGATCGGCGCGATGCAGCTGCAGCCGGTTCCAGCCCATGTGCGGCACGCGCAGGCCGGGCCCGCCCGGGATCCGCCTGACGCGCCCGCGCAGCAGGCCAAGACAGGACGTGTCGTCCTCTTCCGAATGCTCGAACAGCAGCTGCATGCCCACGCAAACGCCGAGCAGCGGTTGCCGCAGCCCGCGCAGGGTGTCGACCAGACCCAGCGCCTGCAGGCGGCCCATCACCGTCGCGGCGGTGGACACGCCGGGGAGGATCACACGGTCCGCGCCCCGTATCGTCTCGGCATCCGCGGTCAGTTCCGGCGTCACGCCAAGCCGCTCCAGCGCGCAGCGCACCGATCCGAGGTTGGCGCCGCCGGCGTCGACCAGGACGACGTTCACGAGCGACCGCCGCGCATCAGAGCACGCCCTTGGTGCTGGGCAGGTCGGCGCCCTCGCGCCGCACCGCCATGCGCAGGGCGCGCGCGAAGGCCTTGAACAGCGCCTCGACCTTATGGTGGTCGTTCTCCCCCTCGACCCGCAGGTTGAGGTTGAGCGCGGCGGCGTCGCAGACGGAGCGGAAGAAGTGCTCGACCAGTTCGGTCGGCATGTCGCCCACCCGCTCGCGCTTGAACGACCCGTCGAACACGAGGTACGGGCGCCCGCCGAAATCAAGCGCCGCGCTCGCCAGCGTCTCGTCCATCGGCAGGGTGAAGCCGTAGCGCGCGATGCCGCGCTTGTCGCCCAGCGCCTGCTTCAGCGCCTGGCCCAGGGCGATGCCGGTGTCCTCGATGGTGTGGTGCTCGTCGATGTGCAGGTCGCCTTCGGCGCGCACCTTGAGCGCGATGCCGCCGTGCTTGCCGATCTGGGCGAGCATGTGGTCGAAGAACGGCAGGCCGGTCGATACTTCCGCCTCGGTGGCACGGTCCAGGTCCAGCTCGACGCTGATGCGGGTCTCGCGGGTATTGCGCTGCACCTGCGCGCGGCGCGGCGCGTCGGCCAGCTCGTGCGCGATGCCCGTCCAGTCCCATTCGCCGCCGAACTGCTGCGTGCGCAGCTGGAAGCCGCGGATGCCGAGGTTCCGCGCGAACTGGATGTCGGTCTCGCGGTCGCCCACCATCGCCGAACGGTCGAGGTCGATGCCACGATCGCGCAGGTAGTGCTGCACCAGCCCCAGGCCAGGCTTGCGCGTGGGTGCGTTGTCGGCCGGCCAGCTGCAGTCGACCAGCACCTCGCGGAACACGATGCCCTGGCTTTCGAACACCTGCAGCATCAGGTCGTTCGGCCCGTCGAACGCGGCGCGCGGATAGGCCTCGCCGCCCAGGCCGTCCTGGTTGGTGACGATCACGAACTCGAAGCCGGCGTCGCGCAGCTTCAGCATCGCCGGGATCACGTCCCTGACGAAGCGCAGCTTGTGGTAGGCGTCGATCTGGAAATCCTCCGGCTCCTCGATGAGGGTGCCGTCGCGATCGACGAACAGGATCCTGGTGGCCATCAGCCCGCGCCTCCCGCGGTGGAAATCGGTGCCGGACGCGCCGCCGCCAACGTGGCGAGCGTCGCCAGCACCCGGTCGTTCTGCGCAGGCGTGCCGACGGTGATGCGGAGCGCGTCGCCCAGCGACGGTGCGGCGCGCTGGTCGCGCACCACGACGCCGGCCGCCAGCAGCGCGGCGAACGCGGCATCGGCATCCTCGAACCGCACCAGCAGGAAGTTGCCCTGCGAAGGATAGACCCGCCGCACGCAGCGCAGGCGCGAGAGCGCGTCGAACAGGCGCGCGCGCTCGATGCGCACCTGGTCGATGCGCGCGCGGGTCCGGGCCAGTGCATCCGGCGACAGCGCCGCGACGCCGAGGCGCGCGACCGGGTCCGGCACTGGGTACGGGGCCTGGCAGCGGCGCAGCACCGAAATCAGCTCGGGCGCGGCGATCGCCACGCCGATACGCGCCGCCGCCAGCGCGTGGGCCTTCGACAGGGTCCGCAGGACGACCAGGTTGGGGAGGTCGCCAAGCAGCGAGGTGGCCGAGGGAACGTCCGAGAACTCGCCATAGGCCTCGTCGACCACCACCAGGGCGTGGTCCGCCAGCCGGCGCGCAAGCGTGGCGACGGCATCGAGCGGAATCGCCGCGCCACCGGGGTTCGACGGCGAGCACAGGAACACCAGGCGGGCCCCGCGCGCCAGTGCCGCGCGCTCGATGGCTTCGAAATCGGGCACCAGCCCCTCGCGCGGATCGTCGCGCAGCGGCGCATCGACCAGGGGCGCACCCTGCAGCCGTGCGCTCACCGCGTACATGCCGAACACCGGGGGCGTGACCAGGACCGCGTCCCGACCCGGGGTGCAGGTGGCGCGCACCAGCAGGTCGATGGCCTCGTCGCTGCCCCGCCCCACCAGCAGCTGGTCGGTGCGCACGCCGTACAGCGCGCACAGCGCATCGCGCAGGTCCGCGGGCTGCGGATCGGGATAGCGCCGGCAGGCCGCGTCGGCGTCGGCGGCATTGGCCCAGGCCGATTCGTTGGCGTTGAGCCAGATCTCGCCCTGCAGGCGCGCCGAGCGCGCCGAGCTGTAGCCGGCGAAATCGCGCAGGTCCTCGCGCACCAGGGCGAGGATGCCGGGGGCCTCGACGCTCATGCCGCCGCCCGCGACGCTGCCGCCAGGCGCAGGCGCACGGCGTTGGCGTGCGCCTCCAGGCCCTCGGCCTCGGCCAAGGTCACCGCGCAGCGGCCGATGCCGGCGATGCCCGCGACGCTCGCCGACTGGACGCTGACGAAGTTCTGGTAGCTGGACACCGACACGCCGCTGGTCGCGTGCGCCGCACCGTTGGTGGGCAGCACGTGGTTGGTACCGCTGCAGTAATCGCCCAGCGCCTCGGGGGTGTGGTCGCCGAGGAACACCGAGCCGGCCGCCTGCTCCCGGTCGAGCCAGGCGCGCGGTTCGCGCAGCGCCAGGATCAGGTGCTCGGGCGCGTAGGCGTTGCTGATCTCGAAGGCCTGTTCCAGCGTTTCCACCCGCACCAGCCGCGACTGCGCCAGGGCCTGCCGGGCGATGTCGGCGCGCGGCAGCGCCGCCAGCTGTGTGGCGAGCTCGCGCTCGACCCGGTCGAGCAGGTCGGCGCTGTCGCTCAGCAGCAGCACCTGCGAATCCGGGCCATGCTCGGCCTGCGACAGCAGGTCGGCCGCGACGAAGGCCGCGTCGGCGCCCGCGTCGGCGATCACCAGCACTTCCGACGGGCCGGCCGGCATGTCGATCGCCGCCGCACCGGCCTGGGCCACCTGCTGCTTGGCCTCGGTGACATAGCTGTTGCCCGGCCCGAACAGCTTGGCGCAGCGCGGCACGCTGTCCGTGCCCAGCGCCATCGCCGCGATCGCCTGCGCGCCGCCGAGCTTGAACACCCGGTGCACGCCGGTCATCCGCGCGGCCACCAGCACGGCCGGGTCGGCCGTGCCG
>JAEXTE010000071.1 GCA_023453655.1 Pseudomonadota bacterium | reverse complement strand
GTCGAACGGCCTGCCCGCGGCCAGCTGGCCCAGCGCCTCGACGCCAGAGCGCGCGGTCACGACCTCGAAGCCCAGGTCTTCGAGCGCCTCGCCTACCAGCTCCACGATGTCGATCTCGTCGTCGACCAGCAGGACTACCTGACTACGCATCGATTGCACTCATGGGGGGCAGACAGATACTCACGGTGGTGCCCTGGCCGGGCCAGCTCTCCAAGGTGGCGAAGCCGCCGGACTGCGCCGCGAACCCGAAGACCTGGCTCAGGCCCAGTCCGCTTCCGCGGCCCACCTCCTTGGTGGTGAAGAACGGCTCGAACACCCGCTCCTGGATCTCGACCGGGATTCCATGCCCTTCATCGCGGACCGAAACGGACACGTAGTCGCAGGACACGCTGTCCGGGCGCGTGGGATCGGCGCGATGGACCAGGCGTGCGGACAAGGTGATGCGGCCTCCCTGGCGCATGGCGTCGCGGCTGTTGGACACGAGGTTGAGCACTGCCGCCTCGAACTGCGCACGATCGACTTCCACGTCAGGCAGGCCGGCTTCGACCTCCACCACCAGCGACACTTCGCTACCGGCGGCGCGGCGATACAATTCCATGGAACGCGTGATCAGAAGGTCAATCGAGGAGCGTTCAGGTGCGAGCATCTGCCCGCGCCCGAACGCCAGCAGCTGCCGGGTCAGCACCGCGCCACGCTCGGAGGCGCGCAGGGCCGTCTCCACCATGCGCCGGGTGCGTTCATCCGCCGACGGCCGCCTCGCGATCAGGTCCAGGCTGTTGATGACCACCGTCAGCAGGTTGTTGAAATCGTGCGCGAGGCCCAGCGTGAGCTTGCCCACGGCCTCGAGCTTCTGCGAATGCGCCAGCGTGCGCCGCGCTTCCTCCAGCGCCTGCTGCGCCTCGTAACGTTCGGTGATGTCGCGCGTGATCTTGGCGAAGCCGACCACCTCGCCGTCCTGCACGATCGGGTCGATGACCACGTGCGCGCGGAAACGCGAACCGTCCTTGCGCACGCGCCAGCCCTCAGCCTCGAATCGCCCGTCGTTCCGCGCCACCTCCAGGCCGCGCGCCGGCGCGCCGGCCGCGATGTCCTCCGGCGTGTAGAACGAGGACACGTGCCGGCCGATGATCTCGTCGGAGCTGTAGCCCTTGATCCGTTCGCCGCCCGTGTTCCAGCTGCGGACGTAGCCGTCCACGTCGAGCATGTAGATGGCGTAGTCGACCACGCTGCGCAGCAGCAGGTCGATCTGGTGGGATCCATCGTCGAGCTGGGGCCCTGACACTGACAGCGTTGGCATCGGCGGCTCCGGGGCGCGCAACGTTCTCACGGCGCCGTGATGGATTCGTTAAAACGCCTCCGCCACAAAACTGTCCGCGTGCGGCAACTCCTTCCGTCTGGACGCCTTCCGGAACTCCAAATGCACGGCCGCGTAGCGTCCGGCCGCTGCGCAGTGGTGTTCAATGCGGCACGCACGCCGGCACGGCGCGCCCGACCCATCTCAGGTTTCGATTTCCGGAGGGAGCACGCAGCAGACTGGCGTGCGATCGGGCGTCCTGTTCCTGCCTAGACGGCGGGCGCGCGTTGAACTCAACGCTGGCAGCAGGGTTCTCCGCTCGGGCGTGCCACCCGGCTGGTCACGGCAGGGCATCGGGCCACGACAGGCGAGTCTCGCGTGGCCGCAGGCCTGCGCCTTCACGAACAGATCCGCATCAGGCCCGTCTCGGTCCAGCTTCGGGCGGGTAGCAGCGTTGCTGGCGAGCACTGACGCGCCGAGCCACGTTACCCGGGCGCGCAGTCGAACTGGCGCGTGCGGATCGCCCGGGAGGCGGGGCCCCTCCCGGGCGTCCGGATCAGGCGCCTGGCCCGATCGCCGGGCAGCGCATCAGAACGCGTACTCTGCCGTCAGGCCCACCAGCGCCGTCGAGCGCTTGGGACCGTCGATCTCGACGCCGCTGTCCTCGTCGACCAGCGTGCCGGACTTGGCGCGGAAGTAGTCGTAATGCAGGCCGATGCTGAAGTTCTCGGTCGCGTTCCAGCCGGTGCCCACGCCCGCGTACCAGCTGCTCCGCTCCGGGTCGCGGCCGCTACGCACGCGCAGTTCCTGGCCGATGGTGTTGTAGTAGTCGGTGGAGTTGTCCGACGCGCGGAAATAGCCGCCCCGCATGCCCACGTACCAGGCCGGGGTGATGTTGACGCGCGCGTTCGCGCCCGCGGTCCAGCCACGCAGCGCATTGCGGCCTTCGGTCTGGTCCACGTCCTCGTCGTTGAACACGTTGCGGACCTTGTAGTTGCCCAGGTCGACGTAGCCGAGTTCGGCGCCGACGCCCCAGCGGTCGCTGACCTTCCAGCGGTAGCCGCCGGTCACGCCATAGCCGGTGTCGCGGCCTTCGTTGCTTTCGAGGAAATCGAAATTGCCGGTGCCGAAACGGCCGGCGGTGCCGCCATCGGTACGGCCGACGTTGCCGCTGACGAACCAGGCGCCGTCGCCGGTCGACAGGCTGGGGCGGTAGGCGTCGCCGCTGGCGGACTGCGCGAATGCGAGGGGGGAGCACATCGCCGCAACCAGCGCGGCACAAATCACGGACTTCTTCATTGTGGGCCTTCCTTATCTTCGGCATGCGGCCGGAGCACGGCACGCCTGCGTGATGCAGCCAACACGATTCACCGGCTGCGGGGCCCGCATTACAGATAGAGCCAACTGAAGCGCACGAAAACCTTCATGCTGAATCCACGCCGACAGTTAAAGGCACGTTCAAGAGGATCGTTGTGCCGTGAGCAGCGCCACACGTCCCGATTCGCAGGCGAAGCGCACGTCCACAGCCACGCGGGCGGCGTCGCATGCGGCGCAGCCACGTGGCCGCGCCGGAAGACGGCCTCGCTGGTAGCCCGGTCGAACGGGCCTCAGAAATCGGCGTCCAGCACGATCCGGTAACGCGCCTTGCCGGCGCGCAGATGGTCCAGCGCCTCGTTCACGCGGCGCATCGGGAAGTGTTCGGTCTGCGGCGCCACGCCGTGGCGGGCGGCGAAGCCGAGCATGCTGTCGATCGCGCCGCGCGAGCCGGTGGGCGAACCGGACAGCGACTTCTGTCCCCCGATCAGCCCGAACGCCGGCACGGCGATCGGCTCCAGCGGCACCCCCACCACGTGCAGCCGCCCCTGGGGCGCCAGCGCGCTCAGCAGGCCGGGCCAGTCGAGCGACGCGTTGACCGTGTCGATGATCAGGTCGAACGCGCCGGTGAGCCGCTTCAGCGCCGCGGCATCGCCGGTGGTGACCACGCGGTGCGCGCCGAACGCGCGCGCCTCTTCCTCCTTCGAGGCGCTGGTGGTGAAGGCGGTGACCTCGCAACCCCATGCGCGGCAGAACTTCAGCGCCATGTGCCCCAGGCCACCAATGCCGATCACGGCGACCCGCGCGGTGGGCGAAATGCCCAGCTCGCGCAGCGGCGCGAACACGGTGATGCCGCCGCACAGCAGCGGGCCGGATTCGGCCGCGTCCAGGCCCTCGGGCAGCGGCGCCACCCAGACCCAGTGCGCGCGCACCTTGTCGGCGAAGGCGCCATGGCGTCCGCCGATGGTCGCCTGCACCTCGCGGCACAGGTGCTGGTTGCCGGCCAGGCAGGCGTCGCAGTGCAGGCAGCTGCGCGCATTCCAGCCCAGGCCTACGCGCTGGCCGATCGCCACGCCCCTGGCGTGCTCGCCCAGCGCCGTCACCCGCCCCACCGCCTCGTGGCCGGGCACGAACGGATAGGCGGTGAAGCCCCACTCGTTGTCCAGCATCGACAGGTCGGAGTGGCAGAGACCGCAATGTTCGACGGTGATCTCCACCTCCTCGGCGCCCAGCGGCCCGGGGTCGTACTCGAACGGTTCCAGCGGGGCGCCGGCTTTCGGTGCGGCCCAGGCGCGGTAGCGGGTACTCATGGCGGCGGTCTCCGGTCGGGAAGGCGGGGACGATACTGCACCGCGCCCCGCCTGGTCGTGATTCCTGCGGCTCCGGAACTTGGCCGGCGACGGACTGTCCGTCCTACGATCCCGGCACGACCGCATCTGCATCGGCCCGGCTTCCGGCCACCCGACCACGGTACGGATGGCGTGCAGCACGGCCCGGCCGTGCGCGCGCCGTTCTTCGACCGGCCCTCCCTGGAGGACGGAACTTCCGCACTCCCCCGCTCGTCCCTGCCTGGAGGTCCGACCTCGTGCACCCATCGCCGCAGCGTCCTGTCGCGCTTCGTTGTCCGTCCACAGCGAGGCGGCATCTCGGCGCGGCTGTTGCCGCCGCGCTGGTGGCGCTGTCGGCCGCGTATCCAGCGACGGGAAAGACCGCGGAGTTGCCTGTCCAGGTCCTCACCGCCGCGCCCATTTCCGAACCCGCCGACCATGCGTTCGCCGGCGCCATCGAGCTGCACGCGGACGCCACGGACACCGCCCGCCGGATCTTCAACGTCCGCGTCCGCATGCCGGTGCAGGCGCCCGGCCCGACGACCCTGCTCCATCCGCGCTGGGAATCGGCCAGCCACGGCCCCAGCCTCACCGCCACCAATCTTGCCGGGCTGTCGCTATCGATCGATGGCCGGCCGCTGTCCTGGCGGCGCCATCCGGTCGAAGCGCACGCGTTCCAGCTGGATGTGCCGGCAGGCGCGAGGACGCTGGAGGCCAGCTATCAGGTCATCGTGGGCGCGGATACGCTGTCGCGGGACCTGGTCGTCGTCCCCTGGCATCGCCTGGTCCTGTATCCCGCCGGCTGGTACGCGCGCAACATCGTGGTGAAGGCCAGTGCGACGTTGCCGCCCGGACTGGCACCGGTGTCTTCGCTGGAGTCGGGAGCCGCAGACGGCGGGACGATCGAGTTCGCGCCGGTCCCGCTCGACACGCTGATGGACTCGCCGCTCCACGCAGCGCGCCACCTCGCCAAGGTGCCGCTCGCGGCCAGCGGGGACGCGCCCGTCCACCTCAACCTGATGGCCAACCGTGCCGGGGATCTCGACCTGCCGCCCGGGCGGCGGGCGGAACTGGCGCGGATGCTCGAACAGGTCGCCGTGGTCTTCGGCCCCCCGCCGTTCACCCGCTACGAAATCCTTGCCCGGCTGGAAGAGGATGCCTCGACAGGCGGCACCGAGCACCGCGGCTCCAGCGAGATCTCACTGCCATCGAACTACTTCCGCGACTGGGAGCACCAGCTCAATGGCCGTGACATCCTCGCCCACGAGCTGGTCCATGCCTGGAACGGGCTCTACCGCGTGCCCGCCGCCCTGTGGGCGCCGCCCCCCAACGTCCCCCAGGGCGGCAGCCTGCTGTGGGTGTACGAAGGGCAGACCGAATTCTGGGGCCGCATCCTGGCCGCGCGCGCCGGCCTGCGCAGCCCGCAGGAGACCCTCGACCAGCTGGCGCTCGACGCCGCCGAAGTCGCCAACCGGCCTGGACGTGCCTGGCGCAGCCTGTCCGACGACGTGCGCTACCCGGCTTTCATGCTTCGCCAGCCGGTGCCCTGGCGCGACTGGCAGCGCCGCAAGGACTACTACCGCGAAGGCGTGATGCTGTGGCTGTGGGTGGACGCGCTGCTGCGCGAGCGCAGCGATGGCAGCAGGGGCCTCGACGATTTCGCACGCGCATTCTTCGCCGCACCATCCGGCGATGCGCCCGCGCGCACCTACACCTTCGAGGATCTGTGTGCAGCGCTCGACGCCATCGCCCCGCACGACTGGGCGGGCGAACTGCGCGCCTGGGTGGACGGCCACGAGGAAGTCGACACCACGGCAGGGCTGCGCGAGCACGGCTGGGAACTTGCCTATACCGGCACCCCCACCGCGGCCTTCCTGCAGCAGCAGGCGGAGGACGGCGTCACCGACCTCTCCTACTCCATCGGCCTGACGGTGACGGACCAGGGCACCGTCCGGGCCGTGAGCTGGAATGGCCCCGCCTTCGCGGCCGGCCTGGCGCCGGGCACGCGCATCGTCGCCGTGCAGGGCCAACCGTTCGACGGTCCGGCCCTCGTGGCGGCGGTCCGCGATGCGGCGCGCACGCCCATCCATCTGCTTGTCGAGCAGGATGGCGAGCGTGTCGAGGCGACCATCCCCTACCGCGGAACCCTGCGCTATCCGCGCCTGCAGCGGGTTTCGGGCACGCCGGACACGTTGACCGCGCTGTTGGCCCCCCGGCGCGGGATACGGCAAGCAGGCGCACCGTAGCGGCGCATCACCGGCTCGTAGCGTGCAGGCACCGCCGCTACGGCTGCCCGAGCCACCGGCCGCCCCGTGTGGCGCGAACGTACTGGCTGCCTCGGCGTCGTGGATGGCGCAGGCCGGGGGCCCGCGCGTCGCGGCGCCGACCCTAGCCCGCTCGCGGCCCGGCCAGCGCGGATTCGATCTCCTCCAGCCGACGCCCGCGCGTCTCGATGCCATGACGCAGCAGCATCCAGCCCGAGACCGCCATCGGCAGCGCGATCAGCAGCGCCGACCACGCGAAGTGGTCGAAGAAGCCGACCACGCCCAGCCCGGCGCCCAGGATGCCGCCGGCCTTTGAACTCGCCGCGACCACGCCCGAGCCGGTGCCGCGCAGGCGCACCGGATAGATCTCGGCCGCGTACGGGATCAGCATCGCGATCACGCCGCTCACGCTGACCAGCAGCGACACCGTCGCCGCGACCACCGC
>JAEXTE010000207.1 GCA_023453655.1 Pseudomonadota bacterium | reverse complement strand
CACCTGGCCGGCGCCGTCCGGCAGGCGGGCGCGCAGCTGTTGCGCGCCAACGTCGCGTCCATCGAAGGCGGCGATGCGCCGCGCGTGGTGCTCGCCGACGGTGTCACGCTGCAGGCGCGTGCGGTGGTGGCAGCTTCGAACGTGCCGTTCCACGCAACCCGTGTAGGCTGGATGAAGCAGGCGCCGTACCGCACCAATGTGGTGGCGGGCCATGCGCCTCGGGACTCGATTCCGGACGCGCTGTACTGGGACGACGCCGATCCCTACCACTACGTGCGCCTGTGCGAGGGTGGCGGAGCGGGCGAGGTGCTGGTCCTCGCAGGCGGCGCGGACCACAAGGTCGGGCAGGACGACGATCCGGAAGTCTATGCGCGGCTGCAGGCCTGGACCCGCCGGCACTTCCCCTCGGTCACCCGCTTTACCGCCGCCTGGTCCGGGCAGGTGCTCGAGCCCGCCGACGGACTCGCTTTCATCGGCGCCGACCCGCAGCACGAGAACGTCTACCTGCTGACCGGCGATTCGGGCAACGGCCTGACCCACGGCACCCTGGGCGCATTGCTGCTGTGCGACCTGGTGCAGGGTCGGTCCAACCCGTGGGCCGAACTCTACGATCCGGCGCGGCGGCGCTGGACGAGCGCCGGCCCATGGCTGCGCGAGAACCTCAACGCCGGGGCCCAGTACCGCGACTGGGTGGCGCCCGCGGATCTGTCCGATCCCGCCGAACTCACGCCGGGCAACGGTGCGGTGATCCGCCGCGGACTCCACCGGATCGCGGTGTACCGCGACGGGCATGGTGCACTGCACGCGCACGATGCGCGCTGCACCCATATGGGCTGCGTGGTGCGCTGGAGCAGCGAGGAGAAGTCCTGGGACTGCCCCTGCCACGGGTCGCGCTTCGAGGCGACGACCGGCGCCGTCCTCAACGGTCCGGCGAGCGAGCCGCTGGCGCCCGTCGCGCTCGACCCCGCCGCGCGGGACCCGGATTGACCACCGCCCGCACCTTCGCATGTCGCGCGCAGCGGCTGGCCAGCAGCAGGCCCAGCCCGAATGCGGCATACGCCGCCGCCACGCCGGCCGGTCCGATCCGGTGCTCGAAGCCGGGACTGAGCCGGCGGGGGACGACGTGGTAGTCCACGACGTAAGCGAGCGCCGCGGTGCCTGCGGCACGGACCACCTGCCCGCGCAAGGGGGCCTGCTCGGGACGCGTCGCTTCGTACACGGAAGCCCAGAGCAGCGAACTGGCGTGGTGTATCGCGTAGCCTGTCGCGGTGTACCGCAGCGAAGGACGCGAGACATGCCGTGCCCGCGGATACCAGAGCCACTGGCTGGCGGCATTCGTGCCGGCGGCGGTCGCCCCGCTGCGGCGCCGGCTGAAGACCGACACCACGAGTGTGCTCAACGCACTGGCGAGGCCTCCCGAGCCGAACACGCGGACGGCCAAGGACATGGGCGTGCCGCCCGGCTGCGCGTGCTGGTCCTCGGGGCGGGGCTGATCGGCTCGGCACTGGCGAAGGCGCTGGCCTTGCAGGGACATGATCCGCTCCTCGTAAGCCGGCGCCCGGATGCCACCGCCGGGACGCCCGGCATCGACTTCGGCGCATTGCCCGACGACCGTGCGCTGTTGGACATGCTCGCCGGCGTCGACGTACTGGTGAATACGGTCGGCATCTTTCGCGAACCAGCAGACCAGTCCTTCGATGCAGTCCACGTGAAAGGCCCGCTGGCGCTCTTCGACGCCGCGCGTCGCGCCGGCGTGCGCCGCATCGTGCAGCTCTCGGCACTGGGCGCGGCCCCCGCCTCACCGTTGCCGTATTTCTCCAGCAAGGGCAGGGCGGAGCGGTTGCTGCGGGAGATCGGCATCGACCATGCGATCGTGCGGCCCTCGCTGGTCTTCGCGCCGGCGGGGACCAGCACGCGCTGGTTCGCGCAGCTGGCGAGCCTGCCGCTGCTGCCGTTGCCGGGAGGCGGTACCCAGCAGGTCCAGCCACTCCATCTGGACGATCTGGTCGACGCACTGGTCCGGCTTGTCGAGGCGCAGAGCGTGCCGGACTCCCTCGACGCGGTCGGCCCGCGGCCGCTGCCGCTGCACCGGTATCTCGATCTGTTCCGCCGCGCCATGGGCGTGCCAGGCACGAGCGTTCCGGTTCCCCGTGCCGTGGCAAGGCTCGGGGCCGCGGCTCTCGGCAAGGTGTCGCCCGGGCTGCCCGTGAATGCCGATGCGCTGGCGATGCTGGATGCGGGCAACACCGCCGATCCGGTGCCCTTCGCGCAGTGGCTGGGCCGCGCTGCGCGCGATCCGGCCGCATTCGTCGCCGCAGCGGCGGACCTGCGCTGGCCGTCCCTGCTGGGGTGGAGCGTGCCGCTGATGCGCCTGGCGCTCGCGGCGATGTGGATCGCCACAGGCATCGTGTCGCTGTGGCTGTATCCACGCGAAGCGAGCCTGGCCCTGCTCGCCGAGGTCGGCCTGCGGGGGGCGGTGGCCGATGTCGCGCTGGTAACGGCGGCCCTGCTCGACATCGCCCTCGGCATCGGACTGCTGGTCAGGCGCTGGCGCCAACCGGTGTACCTGGCGCAACTGCTGCTGGTGCTGGGCTACACGGTCATCATCACCCTGTGGTTGCCGGCACAGTGGCTGCATCCGTTCGGGCCGGTGCTCAAGAACCTGCCGCTGCTCGCGATGATCCTCGCCCTGTGGGCGCTCGACCGGAAGCCATGGACCTGATCCTGGTCAAATACCTGCACGTGCTCTCGTCCACGCTGCTGTTCGGGACGGGCATCGGCACGGCGTTCTATCTGTTCTTCGTCAGCTGGACGCGCGACGCGCGGGTGGTGGCGCCGGTCGCCAGACTGGTGGTGGCCGCGGACTGGATCTTCACCGCCACGACGATCGTCTTCCAGCCGCTCAGCGGTTTCTACCTGGCCCATCGCATGGGCCTGCACTGGACCACGCCGTGGATCTTCTGGTCGACCGTCCTGTTCGTCATCGCGGCCCTGTGCTGGCTTCCCGTGGTCTGGCTGCAGATCCGCCTGCGCGACATCGCCGTCGACGCCGCGCAGGACGGGCGCGAGCTTCCGCCGGCCTACGCCTCGCACCTCGGCGCCTGGGCCGCGCTGGGCATGCCGGCGCTGGTGTCGTTCCTGGCGATCTTCTACATGATGGTGTCGCGGCAGGTGCCGTTCGCGGGGTGACCCCGCCATCGGATTCACCAGTCCTTAGCAGGCGCGATGCTATCCAGCATCGATGGATGCCTTGCTCCTGTCGCGGATCCAGTTCGGTTTCGTCATCAGTTTCCATGTCCTGTTCCCGGCCTTCACGATCGGACTGTCGAGCTGGCTGGCGTTCCTCGAATTCCGCTGGCTGCGCACCCGCGACCCGGTGTGGAAGGACCTGTATTTCTTCTGGCTGAAGATCTTCGCGGTGTCGTTCGGGATGGGCGTGGTCAGCGGCATCGTCATGAGCTTCCAGATCGGCACCAACTGGTCGGTATTCGCCGAGCGCGCCGGTGCGGTGATCGGGCCGCTGCTGGGCTTCGAAGTGCTGACCGCGTTCTTCCTCGAAGCCACCTTCCTCGGCGTGATGCTGTTCGGCTGGAAGCGCGTGCCCGACCGGCTGCACTTCCTGTCCACCTGCATGGTCGCGCTGGGCACGCTCATCTCGACCTTCTGGATCCTCTCGGCCAACAGCTGGATGCAGACGCCGCGCGGCTTCGAGCTGGTCGACGGCATGTTCCACGTCACCTCTTGGCGCGAGGTCATCTTCAACCCCTCGTTCCCGTACCGGCTGGTGCACATGACGCTGGCCGCGTTCCTGACCACCTGCTTCGTGATTGGCGGCGTATCGGGCTGGTACCTGCGCCGCGGCCTGCACCGCGATCCGGCCCTGCGGATGCTCAAGCTGTCCATCGCGTTCGCCCTTATCGTGGTGCCGCTGCAGATCCTCGCGGGCGACCTCCACGGCCTGAACACCGCCGAGCACCAGCCGCTCAAGGTCGCGGCGATGGAAGGCCACTGGGAGCGCCAGCCGGAAGGCGAGGGGATGCCGCTGCTGCTGTGGGCGGTGCCCGACCAGGCCGCCGCCACCAATCGCCAGGAAATCGCGATCCCGCGCCTGGGCGGCCTGATCCTCACCCACACCTGGGACGGGCAGATCGAGGCGCTGGACATCGCCCCGCCGGAGGATCGTCCGCCGGTGGCCCCGGTGTTCTACGCGTTCCGGGTGATGGTCGGGCTGGGCATGGCGATGCTGCTGCTGGCGCTCGCCTCGGGCCTGCGCTGGCGACAGGGCCGGCTCGAGAGCGCACGCGGGCTGCACCTGGCCTGGAACGTGATGCTGCCCTCGGGCTTCGTCGCCATCCTCGCCGGCTGGTTCGTCACCGAGATCGGCCGCCAGCCCTGGGTGGTGTACGGCCAGCTGCGCACTGCGGACGCCGTGAGCGATATCACGACGGCCAGCGTGGCGATCTCGCTGGGCGTCTACATGTTCGCGTATGCGGTGGTGTTCGGTTTCGGCACCGCCTACATCCTGAAGATGCTGCGCCGCGGACCGCTGCCGCACGAGCCGGAGCCTGAGACCGAGGGCGGGGACCGGACTCCGGCGCGGCCGCTGAGCGCCGCCGACGCCACGCTGGAAGAGGGGACACGCTGATGCCGGTGGAGACCTGGCTGCCCGTCGTGTGGTTCGGGGTCATCGGCTTCGGCGTGCTGATGTACGTCGTCCTCGACGGCTTCGTGCTGGGCCTGGGCATCCTCGCTCCGTTCGCCGAGGACGAGGACCAGCTCGACCTGATGATGAACACGGCCGCGCCGATCTGGGACGGCAACGAAACCTGGCTGGTGCTGGGCGGGGCGGGGCTGCTGGCCGCGTTCCCCGCCGCGTACGCGCTGGTGTTATCCGCGCTGTACCTGCCGGTGCTGCTGATGCTGGTGGCGCTGGTGTTCCGGGGCGTCGCCTTCGAGTTCCGCTTCAAGGCCGGCAGCACGCGCTGGCTGTGGGGCTGGGCGTTCGCGCTGGGATCGCTGTGCGCGGCGTTCTGGCAGGGCGTGATCCTCGGGGCGCTGGTCGAAGGCATGCCGGTGGAGGAGGGGCGCTACATCGGCGGGCTGCTGTCGTGGTTCAGCCCGTTCTCGATGTTGACCGGCGCCGCCGTGGTATTCGGCTATGCGCTGCTGGGCAGCACCTGGCTGATCCTCAAGACCGAAGGCGACCTGCAGCGCGTGGCGCGCGTGCTCACGCGCCCGCTGGTGCTGGTGGTCGCGGTCTTCATGGGGCTGGTGAGCGCCTGGCTCCCGTTCCTGGATTCGCGCGTGATGGAACGCTGGTTCGAGGACAACAACTTCTGGTGGCTCTCACCGGTGCCGGCGCTGACCCTGCTCACCGCGTTCGCGCTGTGGCGCGCCGCGATGGCGCAGGGCCGCGATGCGCGCCCGTTCGTGCTGACGCTGTGCTTCTTCGGACTCGGGTTCGCCGGGCTGGTGCTGGGAATGTGGCCCTACCTCGTGCCGCCGTCGCTGACGATCTGGGAAGCAGCCGCGCCACCTTCCTCGCAGGGTTTCATGCTGGCGGGGGTTGCCGTGCTGCTGCCGGTGATCCTGGGCTACACCGCGTGGTCCTACCGCGTGTTCCGCGGCAAGATCCTGGCCGGGCAGGGCTACCACTGAACCCTCCGCCAGGCGCGGCGCGATGACTCAGCTCAGGGCCGTGGCCGCGTCGTAGGACAGGCGGGACGCACCCGCGCCCTCCAGCGCCTGCTGCACGGCAGGCAGTTTCTCGGGTTCGGCATCGACGACCACGAGCACGCTGTCCGATTCCAGCTCCGCCTGGAACTGGCGCCGGATCGGATCGCGGATCGAAGCGCCCGCGAGCGATCCGCCCAGGCCGCCCATTGCGGCGACGATGCCGGTGGAGAAGATCAGCGCGTAAGCCGGCATGCCCCAGAGCAGCATGATCGCGATACCGGCCACCAGCCCGATCACCGCGCCCATCAGCACGCCGCGCATCGCGGACGGCACCAGATCGCTGTCGGCCAGCTTGCGACGGTTGCTGACCCGCCGGACCTCGGTGTCCGAGCGGGCGATGATGTGGACGTCGTCGTCGGGAATCCCACCCTGCGTGGCCAGGCGCGCCACGCGGTTGGCGTCCTCGACGCTGCCGGTCTTGAACACGCTGAGATGCTTGATGGACATGCTGGACCTCACTGGCCTAAGCCTGGGATCGAAGCCAGAAGTCTAGGTAGCCGAGTGTGCGGCGAACGTGTACAGCGGCAATGGAGATCGCAAAAAGGCCGAACGAACCGTTGGGCAGAGCAGCGAGCTTTGCGGGTGCGCTGAAGGCATTACGGCGCTTTGGGAAGGCGGCAGGTCCAGCCAAGGTCGCTCTTGATTTCGCATAATGCATCTTATGTTATAAGCTGCCTGCGCCAATTCTCGCGAGTTGGCTGCTTACTCGAGGGCGCCGCTGGGCGTCGAACTGCCTTCGGCGCTGCGGGCCCGCCTCAACGGCCTATGGCCAGCGAAGACATCGACTCCTCCATCCGTGGACCTGGCCGATGGCGCGTGTCCCAACGCGTGTCGTCCACACAGCGCAGGCAACAGGACCCGTCCTTGGCCCGGCGCCTCTGCACCCATTCCCGGCAGTCGCGCGCCCGATCGATGGAGCCAACGGCCGTCCTGGCTTCCGGCACGCCAGCGGCGCGCATCCGGTCCGATGCAGCGCAGGCTCACCACGTTCGCGCCGGACATGCACACGCGCCCGTATCCAGCACGCGCATTCCGTATCAAAATCGCGCAGCGGCGACCGAAGCGATACCGCTATCGAACGCTCTTCGGATCGTTGAAAAAATCCTGTTGACGGACTCGGAAACCGCCCCTACAATTTCGCGCTTTCCAGCCCGTGGGGCCATAGCTCAGCTGGGAGAGCGCCTGCATGGCATGCAGGAGGTCGGCGGTT
>JAEXTE010000198.1 GCA_023453655.1 Pseudomonadota bacterium | reverse complement strand
GCTCGACGCCGGCGGCGCGCCGATGGCGCTGCCGCCGTTCGACGCGATCGAGATCGGCGGCGACGGCACCGTGTCGCTGGTCCCGCAGGGCCAGCCCATGGCCACCATGGCCGAGGCCGGCCGCCTGCGCGTGGTGGCCGCGGACACGCGCGCGATGGTGCGCGGCGACGACGGCCTGATGCGCCCGGCGCCCGGCACCGAACCGGCGCCCGCGGCAGGCAACGTCCTGGTCGCCGGGGTGCGCGAGGGCAGCAACGTCGATGCGGCCGGGATGCTGGTCTCGATGATCGAGCTGGCGCGGCAGTTCGAGATGCAGGTACGGGTCTTGCAGAGCGGTGACGAGACCGCGCGCATGGCCAACACCCTGCTGTCCACGCGCTGATCGCGCCCACCTTCACTGACGGAATCCCGCCATGACCCAGGCTCTATGGATCGCCAAGACCGGCCTCGACGCGCAGCAGACGCGCATGGCGGTCATCTCCAACAACCTCGCCAACACCAACACCACCGGCTTCAAGCGCGACCGCGCCAGCTTCGAGGACCTGCTGTACCAGACCACCCGCCAGCCGGGCGGCGCCACCTCCGAACAGACCAGCCTGCCCACCGGCCTGCAGGTCGGCACCGGCGTGCGCGTGGCCGCGACCTCCAAGGAATTCGCCCAGGGCAGCCTCGGCCAGACCGGCGGCGCGCTGGACGTGGCGATCAACGGCCGCGGCTTCTTCGAGGTGCTGCTGCCCGACGGCAGCACCGCCTACACCCGCGACGGCAGCTTCAAGGTCAACGCCCAGGCCGAGCTGGTCACCAACTCCGGCTTCCCGGTGCAGCCGGGCCTGCAGCTGCCCGAGGGCGCGCAGTCGATCACCATCGGCGCCGACGGCACGGTCAGCGTGCAGCTGGCCGGCCAGGCCGAGCCGGTGCAGGTGGGCGCGCTGACCATCGCCGATTTCGTCAATCCCGCCGGCCTGCAGGCCAAGGGCGAGAACCTGTTCGTGGAAACCGGCGCCAGCGGCCCGGCGCAGAGCGGCGCGCCCGGCGAGAACGGCACCGGCCTGCTGGTGCAGGGTTCCCTGGAAGGCTCCAACGTCAACGTGGTCGAAGAGCTGGTGTCGATGATCGAGACCCAGCGCGCCTACGAAACCAATGCCAAGGCGATCTCGACCATCGATTCGATGCTCGCCTACCTCAACAACAAGCTGTGAGCGCGGCCATGAAGGCACTCCTGAGCATGGGCCTGGTGCTGGCCCTGGGCGGCTGCGCCGCGACCCTGGGCGATACCCGCCCCTTCCCGGCCCACGCCACGCCGGCGCACGCGGCCGCGCCCGGCGGCTACGCGGCGGTGCCCGCGGCGCCCGTGGCCGGCGACGGCGGCGGCTCGATCTACGCCTCGGCCGGCGGCGGCCCCCGCGGCATGTCGCTGTTCCAGGACAACAAGGCGCGCGGCGTCGGCGACCTGCTGACCATCGTGCTGGTGGAGAACACCCGCGCCCGCACCAACGCCACCACCGCGGTGAGCAAGGAGAGCGGCGTGGACGTGGCCGCGCCGACCATCTTCGGCCAGGACATCACCTACAACGGCCGCCCGCTGCTGCAGGCCGGCATCGAGGGCACGCGCGACTTCGCCGGCCGCGGCGACAGCGCCCAGAGCAACCAGCTGGCCGGCAACATCACGGTGCGCGTGGTCGAGGACCTGGGCAACGGCAACCTGCGCGTGGCCGGCGAGAAGCAGATGCGCCTGAACCAGGGCGACGAGCTGGTCCAGATTCAAGGCCTGGTGCGCGTGGCCGATATCGGTCCCGACAACCGCATCAGCTCCGACCGCGTGGCCGACGCCCAGATCCTGTACGGCGGCCGCGGCACCCTGGCGCGCTCCAATGCCATGGGCTGGCTGGCGCGGTTCTTCAATTCCGCCGCATTCCCGTACTGAGGCCGCGACCATGCAGACATCGATCGCGACCCGCCTGCTCCCCGCCCTGGCCTGCATGCTGGCCCTGGTGCTGGGCAGCGCGCCCGCGCCGGCCCAGGCCGAGCGCATCAAGGACCTGGCCCAGGTGGCCGGCGTGCGCGGCAACCCGCTGGTCGGCTACGGCCTGGTGGTGGGCCTGGACGGCAGCGGCGCCCGCACCAGCCAGACGCCCTTCACCGTGCAGAGCCTGAAGACCATGCTCGACCAGCTCGGCGTGACCATCCCGCCGGGGGTGAACCCGCAGCTCAAGAACGTGGCAGCGGTGGCGATCCAGGCCGAACTGCCGCCCTTCGCCAAGCCCGGCCAGACCATCGACATCACCGTGTCCTCGATCGGCAATGCCGGTTCGTTGCGCGGCGGCAGCCTGCTGATGGCGCCGCTCAAGGGCGCCGACGGCCAGGTCTACGCAATCGCCCAGGGCACCCTGGTGGTCAGCGGCTTCGGCGCTTCCGGGCGCGACGGCTCGCGCATCTCCACCAACGCGCCCAACGGCGGCAGCATCCCCAACGGCGCGATCGTCGAGCGCGCCGCGCCGGGCGCCGCCGCCAGCGACGTGGTCACCCTCAACCTGCGCCAGTCCGACTTCACCACCGCCGCGCGCATCGTCGGCGCGATCGACAGCGCCTTCGGCCCGGGCCGCGCCCGCGCGCTCGACGGCGTCACCATCGAAGTGAGGCCGCCGGCCGGCGATCGCGTCGGGTTCCTGGCGCGGCTCGAATCGCTGGACGTCACGCCGGGCACGGCCGCGGCCAAGGTCATCGTCAACGCGCGCACCGGCACCGTGGTGATGGGCGGCGAGGTGTCGGTGCTGCCGGCGGCGGTCTCGCACGGCTCGCTCACCGTCTCGGTGACCGAAAGCGTGCAGGTCAGCCAGCCCGGCGCGTTCGGCCGCGGCGGCACCGTGGTCGCGCCGCAGTCCTCGCTGGAAGTGAGCCAGGACGGCGGCCGCATGTTCCTGTTCGAAGGCGGTTCGTCGCTGGAATCGATCGTGCGCGCGGTCAACGCCGTCGGCGCGGCGCCCGGCGACATCGTCGCCATCCTCGAGGCGCTCAAGCGCGCCGGCGCGCTGCGCGCCGAGCTCGAGGTGATATGACGTGAA
>JAEXTE010000065.1 GCA_023453655.1 Pseudomonadota bacterium | reverse complement strand
CCCTGGGACTGCTGACCCGGCGCGAGCATTCGCGCCGCGAGCTCACCCGCAAGCTCACCGCGCGCGGCGTCGAAGCCGAGGACGCCCGCGCCGCCGTCGAGCGCCTGGCCGAGGCGGGCTGGCAGGACGACGCCCGCTTCGCCGAATCGCTGGTGCGCAGCCGCGCGGGCAGCGGTTACGGGCCGCTCCACATCCGCGCCGAACTCGGCATGCACGGGCTCGACCGCGAGGCGGTGGAGGCCGCCATGGCCGGCTTCGAGGGCGACTGGGACGAGGTCGCCCGCGACCTCGTGCGCAGGCGGTTCGGCGAGTCCGGCCCGCGCGATCCGAACCAGCGCCGCAAGGCCGCAGAGCTGCTGATGCGGCGCGGTTTCGACGGCGGCCGCATCCGGGCGGCCACCCGCTTCGACCCGGACGATCCGGACGGCTGACCCACAGGCGGCGGAGGGCATCGGAGCGCCTGCCGGCGGGAAGGGGAGGGCGGGCATTGCCGGGCGCGAGGCCCGTGCAGCGGCGACTTGAACCGGCCGGTTTGCTAATCTGGCGGCTTCGCTGGGTGTGTCTGCTCTGGCCATGTGCCTCTCTCGGGGTGTCGCGGACGGGCCAGGCCGCCCGCCCGTCCCCAAGTACGCCATGACCACGTCCAGCCCCTATACGACCGCGCGCATCCGCAGCGACTTCCTCGACTTCTTCCGCGGCAAGGGCCACGAAATCGTGCCCTCGGCGCCGCTGGTGCCCGCCAACGACCCGACCCTGCTGTTCACCAACTCGGGCATGGTCCAGTTCAAGGACGTGTTCCTGGGCGCGGAGAAGCGCGCCAACCCACGCGCGGCCGACGTGCAACGCTGCCTGCGCGCCGGCGGCAAGCACAACGACCTGGATTCGGTGGGCTACACGGCGCGCCACCACACCTTCTTCGAGATGCTGGGCAACTGGTCGTTTGGCGACTACTTCAAGAAGGAAGCGATCGCCTGGGCCTGGGAGCTGTTGACCCAGGTGTGGAAGCTGCCGGCCGAGCGGCTGCTGGTCACCGTCTACCACACCGACGACGAGGCCTACGCGCTGTGGCACGAGATGATCGGCGTGCCGGCCGAGCGCATCGTGCGCATCGGCGACAACAAGGGCGCGCCCTACGCCTCGGACAATTTCTGGCAGATGGCCGATACCGGCCCCTGCGGCCCCTGCACCGAGATCTTCTACGACCATGGCCCGGAACACTTCGGCGGCCCGCCGGGCTCGCCCGACGAGGACGGCGACCGCTACATCGAGATCTGGAACCTGGTGTTCATGCAGTTCGACAAGCAGGCTGACGGCACGCTCGTGCCGCTGCCCGCGCCCTGCGTCGACACCGGCATGGGCCTGGAGCGCCTCGCTGCCGTGCTGCAGCACGTGCACAGCAACTACGAGATCGACCTGTTCCAGGCGCTGATCCGCAAGGCGGCCGAACTCACCGGCACGCCGGACCTGGCGAACAAGTCGCTGCGCGTGATCGCCGACCACATCCGCGCCTGTTCCTTCCTGATCGTCGACGGCGTGCTGCCGTCCAACGAGGGCCGCGGCTACGTGCTGCGCCGGATCATCCGCCGCGCGCTGCGCCATGGCTGGATGCTTGGCACGCGCGGCCCGTTCTTCCACCGTCTCGTCGGCACGCTCGCCACGCTGATGGGCGAGGCGTATCCGGAGCTGCCCGCCAAGCGCGAACTGGTGGAGAAGGCGCTGCTGGCCGAGGAAGAGCGTTTCGCCGAGACGCTCGACGCGGGCATGAAGATCTTCGACGAGGTGGCGGCGAAGTCGGACGGCTGCATCCCGGGCGCCGATGCGTTCCGCCTGTACGACACCTATGGCTTCCCGCTCGACCTCACCCAGGACATCGCGCGCGAGCGCGGCCTGACCGTGGACATCGCCGGCTTCGACGCGGCGATGGAGAAGCAGCGCGAAACCGCGCGTGCGGCCGGCAAGTTCGGCGGTGGCGTGCAGCTTCCGGCCGACCTGGTCGCGCAGCTGCAGCCGACCCGGTTCGTGGGCTACGACCGTCTCGAGGCCGACGGCCTGGCGGTGCTGGCCCTGCTCAAGGACGGGCGCCCGGTCGACGCCGTCGAGGCCGGCGACGAGGCCATCGTCATCCTCGACGCGACGCCGTTCTACGGTGAGTCCGGCGGCCAGGTCGGCGATACCGGCGAGCTGCACGGCGTCGAGACGCGTTTCGCCGTCTCCGACACGCAGAAGCTCGCCGGGCAGTTTTTCGGGCATACCGGACGGCTGCAGTCGGGGATCCTGCGCGTCGGCGACACCCTGGCCGGCACGGTCGACGGGCAGCGCCGCGGCAGCATCGTGCTCAACCACAGCGCCACCCACCTGCTGCACGGCGCGCTGCGCGGGCTGCTGGGCACGCACGTGGCGCAGAAGGGTTCGCTGGTCGCGCCCGACCGCCTGCGCTTCGACTTCTCGCACTTCCAGCCGATCGGCGGCGAGGAACTGGCGGAAATCGAGCGCCGGGTCAACGTCGAGGTCCGCGCCAACCATGCCGTGGTCGTCGACGAGATGGGCATGCAGGAGGCGATCGACGCCGGCGCCATTGCGCTGTTCGGCGAGAAGTACGGCGAGCGCGTGCGCGTGGTGAAGATGGGCGATTCGGTCGAACTGTGCGGTGGCACCCATGTCGGCCGCACCGGCGAGATCGGCCTGTTCAAGCTGGTGTCCGAGGGTGGCGTGTCCGCCGGCGTGCGCCGGGTCGA
>JAEXTE010000167.1 GCA_023453655.1 Pseudomonadota bacterium | reverse complement strand
GGCCAGGTCCCAGTGCAGGACCACGCGCGAGACCTCGTCCGCGCGACCGAGGTCGACCATGGCCCAGGCCTCGTCGACCCAGGCGCTGCTCCAGCGCGTGCGAAGGTCGCCGTCGACCAGGTGCATCGGGTCCATCACGTCGCGACGCGCCTCGGCCGAGGAGACGCTGGCGCGCACGCCGCGGAAGCGGGCCAGGTTGCCGCGCCGTTCGCGGTCGACCTCGACCATCGCCTCCACCGTCTCCGCCAGGCCGTCCGGGGCGCTGACGCGGACGCGCAGGCGCGCCGTGCCCGATCCCTCCCCCAGGCGCAGCGACAGCACGCCATCGGCATCGACGAAGGGCTGCAGCAGGCCGGGGTTGTCGTTGCCGTCCAGCGCGTAGGACAGCGGCGCGTCGCCGCGCACCCGGGCGTGGTCGGCCAGGCGCAGGACGGCCCCGTACGCCGCGTCGCTGCCGTCCAGATGGAGCTTCGGCAGCGGAGCGACCAGCGGGTAGCCCACCAGCCAGCGCACGCCCGCGCGCAGCAGGGCGCGGTAGCCGGGGTTGTCCTTGGCGCGGCGGTCGTGGCCCAGGGTCAGGCTCATGACCCGGCCGCCGCCCCAGCGCCGCTCCCACATCACCGGATGGTTCTCGGCGCGCGCGATCACCTGGATGTCCGGATCGCCGGGCTGGAAGTGGTAAAGCTCGTCGGTGGTGGTGAAGGGTTCGACCACCCGCGACACCGGATGCGGCGCATCGGGTCGGAAGGCGTAGCCGTAGTACCAGAACTCGCGATTGCCGGGCACCACCTCGAAGGTTTCCGGCACGGTCGCCGGCCCGCCGATGAACAGCCCGCCCATCATCCGCTCGTAGAACGGGGCATTGAGGAAGCTCAGCAGCCCGCAGTGCAGGGTCATCAGCGCGCCGCCGCCGGTGACGAAGCCGCGCAGCGCCTCGAGCTGGGCCGCGTCGGGAGTCAGGAACAGCGAATTGGAGATCACCAGGTCGTAGGCGGCGAGCCGGCGCGCGTCGAGCATCGACAGGTCCTCGCTGACCTCGACCTCGGCGCTCCCCGAGAGCACCGCGGCCACCGTGTCGTTCTGGAACTCGTGCACCCAGGGCGGGTACTGCTGGCCATGCTCGCGCGTGGGGCCGCTGCCGGTGAGGACCAGCACGCGCGGCAGCGGTCCGGCGCGGACCTGCACGCTGGCGACCAGTGCCAGCAGCACGACCAGGACGGGCTTGAACGCGATCATCCGTTCGCGGATAAACATGGCATGGACCGGCACACTGGCACGCCCGCGCCGCGACGGGATTGTAGGAATGCGCAATGCCGCGCACCGGGGCCGTCGGCGTGAGTGCGGCGCGGCGGCCGCTGCTGCTGGCCTGGAGCGGCGGCAAGGACGCGGCCTGGAGCCTGCACGTTCTGCGCCAGCGCGCCGACGTGGAGGTCGTGGGCCTGCTGAGCACGGTCTCGGCCGGCGATGGCCGCGCCAGCCTGCAGGGCGTGCGCGGCGAGGTGCTGCGCGCGCAGGCCCGGGCGGCGGGCCTGCCGCTGCTGGAGGCGACGGTGCCCGACGGCAGTGACAACGCCACCTACACGTCGGTCCTGGCCCAGGCGCTGCAGCATGCGGCCGCGCGCTGGCCGGGCCTGGACACCGTGGCCTATGGCGACCTGTTCCTGGCCGACATCCGCGCCTGGCGGGAGGCGCAGCTGGGCGCGCTGGGCTGGCGGCTCGAAACGCCCTTGTTCGGCGCCGGCACTGAGGCGCTCGCGCGGGAGATGGTGGGAGGCGGGCTGCAAGCGGCGCTGTGCTGCGTCGATACCACGCAACTCGATGCGGGTTTCGCCGGCCGCGCCTTCGATCGCGCCCTGCTCGACGCGCTGCCGCCGGGCGTGGATGCCTGCGGCGAGAACGGCGAGTTCCACACCTGCGTGTGGGCCGGCCCGATGTTCGATGCGCCCCTGGCGCTGGTGCCCGGTGCGACGTGGACCCGCGACGGGCGCTTTCGCCTGATCGACTTCGCGGTGGCGTCCGGCGGCTAGAAGCCGGTGGCCGCGCTGGCGTCGCAGTGCCGGCGCAGGTAATCCAGGGCGGCGTGCACGCGCGCGGCCATCTCCTCCCCCTCCAGGTACAGCACCGCATCGGACTGCTCGCCCGCGAAGCGCAGCAACACCCGGTTGCCGGACTGGCGCAGCGCGCGGATGCTGCCGAAGTCGAAGCCGTCCGGGCTGCCGACCGCGTTGTCGTCGACCAGGTCGGCCAGCGCGCTGACCGCCCTCTCGCCCGTGGCGGGATCGCGCACCACCAGGTCGGTGGCGCGGATATCGGCCAGCAGCAGAGAACGGCATTCTGCCAGCGGCGCGGCGTCGAAGACCGGCGGCAGCGGCTCGAAGTGCCCGCGCAACCCCTGGCGTCCGGCGCGTTCGAGGATCTCCGACATCATCGTCGAGGCGTATCGGTTGCCGGGCAGTACCTGGCGCAGGAACTCCTGCGCACTGGCGATGCTGCGGCCTTCGCCCACGGCGCCGTCCTGCGCATGCGCGGCGCCGGCGCCCAGCGCGGCGATGGCCAGGACCAGGGCGCAGGCGCGCCCACTGCTGCGTTTCGACATCGACAATCCCCTGTGTCTCCGGCCCGATGGTAGCCGCATCGGGACGGATGGCGCGGCGCCCTCAGTCGAGCGTATAGCCCACGCGGAAACCTCCCCAGTGGCGCCCGTTGACGAACACCGGCACCGACAGGTCGAACATGATCTGGCCGGTGTCGCGCCGGTAGACCTGCAGGCGGTAGGGATCGGTGTGCGCGCCGACGCTGCGTCCCACGCGGTCGGAGAAGATGCGCTTGGTGCGGTTGCCGACGAGGTCGCGCGCGCGGTCGCCGGTCAGCGGCTGGCAGAAGCGGTCGTTGTGGGTGGGCACGTAGCCGTCTGGATTGGCGCTGATCGCGAACACGATCCACGGATGCGCGGTGGCCACCGGCTCCTGCAGCGGCGGCAGCAGCTCGTCGCAGAGCGCGTCGAAGGCGGTTTCGTACTTGGCCGGTTCCACGCCCGGGACCGGCGTGTAGTCGCGCGAGAACAGGCCGTCGTCGTCGATCCAGCCCTGGTCCAGCGCATGCGCGAAGGTGGCCCCGATGGCGTCCGAGGTCTCGCGCGCCAGTGCCAGCACGCGCGCGTGGCGCGGCTCGCGCAACGGGTCGGGCGGCAGCCGGAACAGGCCCACGCAGTCGTGCAGCGCGCCGGCGCCGGCGCCCAGCGCCTCGCTGCGTTCGGCGACCTTGGCGGCGTGCTCGAGGTTGCTGCGCCCCAGCGCGGCCACCTCCCCCACCGCGCGGTCGATGTCGGCGATCGCGTCGCCCTGCTGCGCGATGCCGCCGGCCACGGTCTCGATCGCGGCGCTGGCGCGGCTGAGCAGTCCACCGATGCCGCCGAGCACCTGCTCGGTGCGCGCAGCGGTCTCGGCGCCTTCGGCCAGGGCCTCGCTGTTCTCGCCGATGATCCTGCGCACGTCGCGCGCGGCCTCCGCCGCGCGTTCGGCCAGGCGCCGGATCTCGGTCGCCACCACCGCGAAGCCGCGTCCGGCCGGCCCGGCGTGGGCGGCCTCGATGCTGGCGTTGATGGACAGGATGTTGGTCTGGAACGCGACCGAGTCGATCACCTCGATCACGTCGTTGGCCCGCGCCGAGCTCTGGCGCACCGCGGCCATGGCCTCGGCCAGCGCGCGCGCCGCGGCGGCGCCCTCGCGCGCGCTGTCGACGGCGCTGGCGGCCACCGACGTCACCGTGCCCAGGTCCCCGCGCAGGGCGTCGAGTCCGGCGAGCAGCTGCCGGGTCGAGACGACCACGGTGTCCAGCGCATCGACCTGCGCCTGCGACTGGCGCACCAGTTCGTCGTTCTCGGCCACCACCTGCGGGACTTCGCCTGCGACCTGCAGCGACAGTGCCACGGCCTGGCGGATCGCCTCCGCCAGGTTGCCGAAGCCGGCGGCGAGACGCCGCGCATCGGACGAGCCGGCGTCGGCCGCGTCCAGGCGCAGATCCAGATCGCAGGCGGCCAGCCGGTCGCCGACCATGGCCAGCAGCCGCCCGGCGCGATCGGTCTCGCCGGCGGCGGCCGGCAGCGCGGGTACGGGCTGCGCGCGCTCGCGCCACAGGGCCGCGGAAGCGGCATCGGGCAGCGACAGCAGCCAGCCGCCGCCGTCGCGATCGATCTGGTAGCACACCCGGCGCGCGGGATCGGCGCCGGGCGCCACCCAGACGCCCTCGTCGCCCGCCAGGTCGGCGGCGGACAGCCCCCAGACGCAGTCGCAGGACAGGGTCGCCGGATCGACGCCGGCCAGGTCGAGCAGATCGACGGCGGCGCGGTTGAGCGCCTGCACGCGCCCGTCCTGCGCAAGCCGGATCAGCGCCACCGGCGCGTCAGGCAGCGTCGGCAGGCAGGCAAGGCTGTTGTGTTCGGAACCCGGCATATCCCCCTCCCCGAGGTGCACGTCGTCGGTAACGGCCGGCGGCGGGCGCGCTTGAGCGGGCCCCGGGGAGAGGTCCGCGGGACGCCTACCCCTTCAGCGCCCGCGCATGGTGGGCGATGTGCTCGCCGATGAAGCTGGCGATGAAGTAGTAGCTGTGGTCGTAGCCCGGCTGCAGGCGCAGGGTCAGCGGATGCCCTGCCGCTTCGCAGGCGGCCTGCAGCAGCTGCGGGCGCAGCTGGCTGTCAAGGAATTCATCGGCATCGCCCTGGTCGACCAGCAGCGGCAGCTTTTCCCGCGCGGACTTCACCAGTTCGACCGTGTCGTACTGCATCCACGCCTCGCGGTCCTCGCCGAGGTAGGCGGCGAAGGCCTTCTGGCCCCAGGGCACCTGCGAGGGCGCGACGATCGGCGAGAAGGCCGAGACGCTGCGGTAGCGGCCCGGGTTCTTCAGCGCGATGGCCAGCGCGCCGTGCCCGCCCATCGAATGCCCGCTGATCGCGCGCCGGTCGCTGGCGGCGGGATCGGCCTCCACCCAGGCCGGCAGCTCCTCGACGATGTAGTCGTACATGCGGTAGTGCTTGGCCCAGGGCTCGCGCGTGGCGTTGAGGTAGAAGCCGGCCCCCTTGCCGAGGTCGTAGCCGTCCGCATCGGCCACGTCCTCGCCGCGCGGACTGGTGTCGGGCGCGACCAGGATGATCCCGTGCTCGGCCGCGTAGCGCTGCGCGCCGGCCTTGGTGATGAAGTTCTGCTCGGTGCAGGTCAGGCCGGAAACCCAGTACAGCACCGGGCAGGGGCCTTGGGCCGCCTGCGGCGGGAAGTACACGCCGACGGTCATGTCGCAGCCGAGGACCTCGGAGCGGTGGCGGTAGACGTCCTGCCAGCCGCCGAAGCAGGCGCGGTGTTCGATGCGTTCCATGGTTCCTCCTGAAGGTCTCAAGTTGTGGAAGCGCGCGGCTTACGCCGCCGCTGCACCCTGCATGCGGGCCGAATCCAGCACCACGCGCCCGCTGGCGCGCGGTACGGCCGTCGCC
>JAEXTE010000148.1 GCA_023453655.1 Pseudomonadota bacterium | reverse complement strand
GCCGGGGGGGGGGGGGGGGGGGGCGGCGGGGGGCGGTGCCCGGGGCGGCGTGGCGGGAGGCGGCGGAACGTCCGGTTCCATGGTCATCGCTACGCCTCCCTCCGGTTCAAGCCGCCTGCACGATCCTAAGCGGATTGTTCCACTCGCGCAGCAGCTCGGCTTCGCGCGCCTTGGCCTGGTGCAGGTGGGCTTCCTTGACGTGGCCGTAGCCGCGGATCTGTTCGGGAATGCCGGCGATCTCGGCGGCCAGGTCCACGTTGCCGCCGTCGAGCTTGTCCAGCAGGCCGCCCACGGTGCGCTCGTAATCCTCGATCAGCTGCCGCTCCATGCGCCGCTCTGCGGTGCGGCCGAAGATGTCGAACGGGCCGCCGCGCAGGACGCGCAGCTTCGCCAGCAGGCCGAAGGCCTTGAACACCCAGGGGCCGTACTCGCCCTTGACCAGTTCGCCCTTGTCGTTCTTCTTCGCCAGCAGCGGCGGGGCGAGGTGGAAGTGCACGCGGTAATCGCCGTCGAACTGCTGCTCCAGGCGGCGCATGAACTCGCCGCTGGTGTACAGCCGCGCCACCTCGTACTCGTCCTTGTAGGCCATCAGCTTGAAGAAGTAGCGCGCCACGGCTTCGGACAGGTCGGTCGAACCGGGTGCCTTCGCGCGCTCGGCGTCGCGCACGCGCGCGACGAAGTCCGAATAGCGCTTCGCGTACTTCGCATCCTGGTATTCGGTGAGGAACTCGACCCGGCGCGCGATCAGCTCGTCCAGCGAGCGCGACAGGCGCAGGTCGTCCAGCGGCAGGAACGCCATCGCGTCGGTCCCGGCGTGCGCCGGCACGTGTCGCAGCTCGTCCTCGGCGCGCAGCGGACGCGGCGCCGAAGTCGCGCCCCATTCGGTGCTTTCCCACTCGCCCGGGGGCAGCGAATCGAGGGCGCGCGGCGTGGCTTCGGCGGCGGTGCGCGCGTTGCGCACCACGCCCGCTGCCTCGTACACGGACTCGGGATCGATCGCGGCCAAGCGGCCCCAGGCGAAGGCGGTCTTGTTCATCTCGACCGCCGCACCGTTGAGCTCGACCGCGCGCATCAACGATTCGAACGACAGCGGCACCAGGCCGCGCTGCCAGACGTAGCCGAGCATGAACAGGTTGGACGCGATCGCGTCGCCCATCAGCGCGGTGGCCAGTTCGGTGGCGTCGATCTGCAGCGGCGCCTGCCCGCCCATGGCCTGGGTCACGGCCTGGACGATGTCGGCGGCCGGGAACTGCATGTCCGGGCGCGTGGTGAAGGTGCCGGGCATCGCCTCGTAGGTGTTGAGCACGACCTGCGAGCGGCCGGCGCGCACCTTCGACAGCGCCCAGTAGTCGTTCACCACCACCATGTCGCAACCCAGCACCAGGTCGGCCTCGCCGGCGGCGATGCGCACGGCGTGGATGTCGTCGGGCGAGCGTGCGATGCGGATGTGGGTGGTGACCGCGCCGCCCTTCTGCGCCAGGCCGGTCTGGTCGAGCACGGTCGAGCCGCGCCCTTCCAGGTGCCCGGCCATGCCCAGCAGCGCGCCGATGGTGACCACGCCGGTGCCGCCGACGCCGGTGATCAGGATGTTCCAAGGCTGCGAGAGGTCGGTGGCGAACGCCGGCGGCGGCAGGCTGGCCAGCCGCGCGGCGGTGGCCACCTTGTCGCCCTTGCGCGGCTTGCCGCCGTGCACGGTCACGAAGCTCGGGCAGAAGCCCTCGACGCAGCTGTAGTCCTTGTTGCAGTTGCTCTGGTCGATCTCGCGCTTGCGCCCGAACTCGGTGTCCTTGGGCAGCACCGAGACGCAGAAGCTCTTCTTGCCGCAGTCGCCGCAGCCTTCGCAGACCAAGGTGTTGACGAACACGCGCTTGGCCGGATCGACCATCCTGCCGCGCTTGCGGCGGCGGCGCTTCTCGGTGGCGCAGGTCTGGTCGTAGATCAGCACGCTCACGCCCTTGACCTCGCGCAGGCGCTTCTGCACCGCGTCCAGGTCGCGCCGGTCCTCGAATTCGGTGCCGGCCGGGAACTGCGAGCGGTCGCGCCACTTCGACAGGTCGTCGCTCACCAGGACAATGGTGTACACGCCCTCGCTGCGGACCTGGTGCGCGATCTGCGGCACGCTCAGCACGCCGTCCACCGGCTGGCCGCCGGTCATCGCGACCGCGTCGTTGTAGAGGATCTTGTAGGTGATGTTGACGCCGGCGGCGACCGACTGGCGGATCGCCAGCGAGCCGGAGTGGAAGTAGGTGCCGTCGCCGAGGTTCTGGAACACGTGCGGGGTGTCGGTGAAGGCCGCCTGGCCGCACCAGGTGACACCTTCGCCGCCCATCTGGGTGAAGGTGTCGGTGCTGCGGTCCATCCACGTGACCATGTAATGGCAGCCGATGCCGCCCAGCGCGCGCGAGCCGTCCGGCACGCGGGTACTGGTGTTGTGCGGGCAGCCCGAGCAGTAGTGCGGCACGCGCGGGAACTGCGCGCGCGGCAGGGCCAGTTCGCCTTCCTTCTGCTCCATCCAGCGCAGCACGTCGCGGATGTGCTGGGTGTCGCGGCTGCCCTCGGGCACGAACTTCTCGAGGCGGCGCGCGATCACGCCGGCGATGGTGGCCGGGGTCAGCTCGCCGGTGGAGGGCAGGATCCAGTTCCCTTCCTCGTCGTACTTGCCGACGATGCTCGGGCGGTCGCCGTCGAAGTTGTAGAACAGCTCCTTCATCTGGCTCTCGATGAAGGCGTGCTTTTCCTCCACCACCAGGATGTCGCGCAGGCCGCGGGCGAAGGCGCGGATGCCCAGCGGCTCCAGCGGCCAGGTCATGCCGATCTTGTAGACGCGGATGCCGAGCTCGCGGCAGCGCTCGGCGTCCAGGCCGAGGTACTCCAGCGCCTGCAGCACGTCCAGGTAGCTCTTGCCGGTGGTGACGATGCCGAAGCGCGCGTCCGGCGTGTCGAGCACCATGCGGTCGATGCGGTTGGCGCGGGCGAAGGCCTGCGCGGCCTTGACCGCGTAGCGGTGCAGGCGCATCTCCTGGTCCAGCGGCGGATCCGGCCAGCGGATGTTGAGCCCGCCAGGCGGCAGCTCGAAGTCCTCGGGCGTGACGATCTGCAGCGCCAGCGGATTCACATCGACCGAAGCCGAGGACTCGACCGTCTCGGCAATCGTCTTGAAGCCGACCCAGCGCCCGGTGAAGCGGCTCATCGCCCAGCCCACCAGGCCCATGTCGAGAATGTCCTGCACGCCGGCCGGGTTGAGGATCGGCATCATCGCGCTGGTGAACTCGCCCTCGCTGCCGTGCGGCAGGGTCGAGGAGCGGCAGGCATGGTCGTCGGCGGCCAGCGCCAGCACGCCGCCGTGGCGCGAGGTGCCGGCGGCGTTGCCGTGCTTGAACACGTCGCCGCAGCGGTCCACGCCCGGACCCTTGCCGTACCACATGGCGTAGACGCCATCGACCTTCGCGCCCGGGAACAGGTTGGTCTGCTGGGTACCCCAGACCATGGTCGCGCCGAGATCTTCGTTGAGGCCGGGCTGGAACTTCACGTTGGACGCGGCCAGGTACTTCTTCGCCCGCCACAGTTCCAGGTCGAAGCCGCCCAGCGGCGAGCCGCGGTAGCCGGAAATGAAGCCGCCGGTGTTGAGCCCCGCGGCCTGGTCGCGCAGCCGCTGCATCAGCGGCAGGCGCACCAGGGCCTGCACGCCGGACAGGTAGATCCGCCCCTCGGTGCGGCTGTACTTGTGCTCGAGCGTGTAGTCGGGATCGGTGACGCCCCGGGTCAGGCCGGTATGCGCGGAAGCGGGGGAAGACAGTTCGGCGGTGCTGGTCATGGCGTCGGAATCTGGCGGGCGGCGGGCGCCGCGGGCTGGGACGCAGCGGGACGCCGCGAAGCCGGGGACAAAACGTGTCAATTGTAACAGTCCGGCTCCGCGCCGCCCTGTTTACGCCCGGGGGGCGGCGGGTATACAAAGGCGCGACGGCTGCTGGCCACGCCCAGTCTCGCCGGGAGGGGGCCCGATGTCACCCGCAAGTCAGGCAGACACGCAGGATCGCGGTGCCTGGGCCAGGCGGCACAACCATGCGCTGGTGTCGCTGGCGCGACGTGTGTGGCAGCCGGACTGCAGGCTTGAACGCGCCTTCGCCCTGATCTGCGAGACCGCCGCCGATACGCTGGAGGTGGAGCGCGTCAACATCTGGCGCTGGGACGCCGCCAGCGCCACGCTGCACTGCCTGCACCACTACGAGCGCAGCCGCGGACATCGCCGCGCCGCCCGCGCCGACGCCGTGCTGCGGGTGGGCGCGGAGTACAGCACCGCGCTCGACGAGGTGCGGGTGATCGACCAGAGCGCCGCGGGCGACGAAGACGGCCTGGGCGACTACCTGCGCCGCCACGGGATCGGCTCGCTGCTGGACGCGCCGGTGCGCTCGGCCGGCGAACTGTTGGGGGTGATCTGCCACGAGCACGTCGGCGCGCCGCGCGACTGGTCGCCCGAGGACCAGGCCTTCGCCGGCAGCATCGGCGACTACGTGGCGATGGCCTTCGAGATCGACCGTCGCCGCCAGCTCGAAGGCCGGGTGCGCTATCTCGAGCTGCACGACCCGCATACCGACCTGCCCAACCGCGACCACCTGCTGGAAGTGGTGCATGCGGCGCTGCGGCCGATGCACGGCGAGAACAACGGCCTGGTCGCGATCCACCTCAACTTCGATGCCTCGCCCCACGAGGGCGACGCCGGCCACGAGCTGCTGGTCGAGGCGGCCGCGCGCCTGCGCCGCGAACTCGACGGCGAGGCCACGCTGGCGCGCGTGCGCGGCAACGCCTTCGCCGTGCTGCCGCACCGCCAGCTGCACGAAACCCAGGCCCTGATCCTGGCCGAGCGCTGCGTGGAGATCGTCCAGACCTGCCTGGACGAGCAGGGCATCGCGGTGATCGTGACCGCCGGCATCGCCTTCTCGCGCGACCTGGCCGCGCCGTCGGCCGACAACCTGCTGCGCAACGCCGAGACCGCCAGCCATGAGGCGCGCCACCACCGTCACGGCCGCTGCGAGATCTTCGACGCCGGGCACCACCGCGGCCTGGTCGAGCGCCTGCGGCTGGAGCGCGCCGTGCGCGATGCCTACGAGGCCGGTCGCATGTGCGTGCAGTTCCAGCCCGAGGTCGAGCTGGCGAACGGGCGCTGGGTCGCGGCCGAGGCGCTGCTGCGCTGGCGCGACGAGGAGGGCCGCTGCCGCCAGGCCGCCGAGTTCATCGATATCGTCGAGAACAGCGGGCTGATCGTGCCGATCGGCCGCTGGATGCTGGGCGAGGCCTGCGCGCTGGCGCGGCAGTGGCCGGCGCGGGCCGGCGGCATCGGGCCGAAGCTGCGGGTCAACCTGTCGGCGCGCCAGTTCTCGCAGGCCAGCCTGGTCGATGACGTGGCCGCGGCGCTGGCGGCCAGCGGCCTGCAGCCGGCGCGGCTGTGCCTGGAGCTGACCGAAAGCATCCTGCTGCCCGATTTCACGGTGGCGGTGCGGACGCTGGACCGGCTGCGCGAACTGGGCGTGTCGATCGCGCTCGACGATTTCGGGACCGGTTATTCGTCGCTGGCCTACCTCAAGCGCCTGCCGATCGACGTGATCAAGCTCGACCGGAGCTTCGTCGGCGGCCTGCCGGACGATCCCTACGACCTGGCCATCGTGCAGGCGGTGGCCACCATGGCGCGGCGCATCGGCCTCGACATCGTGGCCGAAGGCGTGGAAACACGGGCCCAAGCCGACAGCCTGCGCGACTGCGGCGTGGAGCGCGCGCAGGGTTTCCTGTTCTCGGAGGCGGTGGACCAGGCCGAGCTGGTCCGCGGGTTCGCCATCGATCCGTAGCGGCCGGCCTACCGCACGGCGCGGGCCGGCCGCTCCCTTCCCGGACGGGGAGGGGAGCGGCCGCGGCACCGCTACCTGCGCACGTCCTGCGTATGCGACCGCAGCGCCTCGGCCAGGCCGGGCACGCCCTCGGCGCCGGTGGGGACGGTGATGCTCGAGCCCGCGAAATCGCCTCCGATCGGCTGCGCGCGGCCGCCCAGGCATTGCGCCAGGAAGCCTTCGGCCACGGCGTTGAAGGCCTTGTTGTTCTCCGGTCGGGCGAAGCCGTGGCCTTCGTCGGGGAACAGCACGTAGGTGACCGGGATGTCCTTGGCGGTCATCGCATTGACGATCTGGTCGCTCTCGTCCTGCTTCACGCGCGGGTCGTTGGCGCCCTGGCCGATCAGCAGCGGCTTCTTGATCGCATCCACCCGGGTGAGCGGCGAGCGCTCGGTCAGCCAGGCCTTGCCTTCTTCCGTTTCCGGATCGCCCATGCGCCGCACCAGCTGCATGTAGAACCTGGCCCAGTAGGGCGGCACGGTGGACAGCAGGGTGTTGAGGTTGGCCGGGCCGACGATGTCGACGCCGCAGGCGAAGGTGTCGGGGGTGAAGGTCAGGCCGACCAGGGTGGCGTAGCCGCCGTAGCTGCCGCCCATGATCGCGACCTTGTCCTGCGTGGTCACGCCCTCGGCCACGGCCCACTGCACCGCGTCGATCAGGTCATCGTGCATCTTGCCGGCCCACTCGCCGTCGCCGGCGTTGGTGAAGTCCTTGCCGAAACCGGTGGAGCCGCGGAAGTTCACGCTCAGCACCGCATAGCCGCGATTGGCCAGCCACTGGTCGTAGCTGCTGTAGCCGTAGGCGTCGCGCGCCCAGGGACCGCCGTGCACCAGCAGCACCATCGGCACCGGGCGGTCGGCCTTGCCGTCGCCGTTCGCGTCGGCGTGGGCCGGCAGGGTGAGGTAGCTGACCAGGGTCTTGCCGTCGCGCGAGCGCAGCTCCTGCGGCCACATCGGCACCAGCGGCTTGCCCTCCAGCGCCGGGCGGCCGGAGAACAGACGGGTGAGTTCGCCGCCGCCACTGCCGTCGCGATCGTAGCGGTAGTACTCGACCGGCGCCTCGGCCGCGGAATAGGCCACGATCCAGGTGCGATCGTCCCGGGTGCGGGTGTTGATCGAGGCCTCGCCCGGCCCGATCGCCTGCAGCCGTTCAAGGTCGGCGCGGATCTCGTCGTCCAGCACCTTCCATTCCTCGCGCAGGTAGTTCACCGCCACCGCCTGGACCTTGCCGGTCTCGGGATCGGAGATCGCGCCGCCGATGTCGGCGCGCGGGTCCTCGTGCACCAGGGAGCGCTCGCCCGTGGCGGTGTCGATCGCGAACAGCGCATTGGTATTGCGGTCGCGCGAATCCTGCATGTACAGCGTGGTGCCGTCCTTGCTCAGGCCGGCATAGCCGGTGCTCAGGCCGTCCTCGTACGGGATCTCGTCGTACTTCTCCCAGGCCTCGCCGGCGCGGCGCAGCAGGTCGACGCCGCCATCGGGCCGCGAGCGCGTGGCGAAGCGCAGGTTGTAGTCGGCATCGGCCAGGTAGCTGCCGATCTGGTGGGTGTTGCGCTCCACCAGGCTGCGCTCGCCGCTGGCCAGGTCGACGCGGTAGAGGTCGTGCCACTGCGCGTCGCGGTCGTTCATCCCGACCAGCACGGTGCCGGGATGCCGGTCGCTCACGCCCACCACCTGCGCGGTGGTCTTTTCGAACGGGGTAAGGTCGCGGCTCTGGCCCGAGGTCAGGTCCACCGCGTAGAGATGGAAGTCCTCGTCGCCGCCGCTGTCGCGCAGGTACAGCAGGGTGTCGGGACGGTAGGACCAGAAATAGCTGCGGATGCCGCGGGCGGTATCGCGGGTGACCGCCTTCGCCGCCGACAGGTCGTCGGCCGGCGCCACCCAGACGTTGAGCGTGCCGTCCAGCGGCGCCACCCAGCTCAGGTACTTGCCGTCGGGGCTGAGCTGGACGTTGGCGCGCTCGGGGTTGCCGAACAGCGCGTCGCGCGGGATCAGCTCGACCTGGTCGAGCGACGCGGGTGCGGCTGCCGACGGCGCGGCGGCGACGGAGTCGTTGGCCTTGCCGCCGGTGCACGCGGCGAGGGCCAGGGAGACGGCGGACGCGAGCAGGAGTCGTTGCATGGAGGGATTCCCCGGTGGTTGGACCAGCGAGGATGCACCAGGATGGCCCGCGGTTGCGCCTGCGGCAGGTCAGGCCGCCCGGCGCCCGGTCGGTCGCTCGGCCTGGCGATAGCCCAGGGCCTCGCTCAGGTGCGCGGTGGCGATGGCGGGGCTCCCGGCCAGGTCGGCGATGGTGCGGGCCACGCGCAGGATCCGGTGCATCGAGCGGGCCGACAGGTGCAGCGACTCGATCGCGCGCTCCAGCAGCGCCTGGTCGTGCGCCTGCAGCCGGCACCAGGCCATCGTCGCCGCCTGCGACAGCTGCGCGTTGAGGCAGCCCGCGCGCTGCTGCTGGATGGCGCGCGCGGCCTCGACCCGGGCCCGGATCGCGGCGCTGGCTTCCCCCGCCGGCGCGTCGGGGCGCAGCTCGGCCGGCGGCAGCCGCGGCACTTCGACGTGCAGGTCGATGCGGTCGAGCAGCGGTCCCGAAATCCGGCCGCGGTAGCGTTCGATCGTTTCGGACGGGCAGCGGCAGCGGCCCGAAGCGTCGCCGGCCCAGCCGCAGGGGCAGGGGTTCATCGCGGCCACCAGCTGGAAGCGCGCGGGAAACTCGCTCTGCCGCGCCGCCCGCGAGATGGTGACGGTGCCCGACTCCAGCGGCTCGCGCAGGACCTCCAGCGCGTGCCGCTGCCATTCCGGGAGCTCGTCCAGGAACAGCACCCCGTTGTGCGCCAGCGACACCTCGCCCGGGCGCGGCTCGGTGCCGCCGCCGACCAGGGCGATCGCGCTGGCGGTGTGGTGCGGCGCGCGGAAGGGGCGCTCGCGCCAGCAGGCCGGGTCGAGCCCGCGCCCGCTCACCGAGGCGATCGCGGCGGTCTCCAGCGCCTCGTCCTCGCCGGCCTCCGGCAGCAGGCCCGGCA
>JAEXTE010000041.1 GCA_023453655.1 Pseudomonadota bacterium | reverse complement strand
GCGCAGGGGCGGTCGCCTTTGGTCCCGCGCAGGACTGGATCGCCTGGGCGGCCGGTGAGGAGGTGCGGGTGCTGGCGCTCGACGATCGCGCCGGCGCGGGCGAACGCCGCTTGCCGGTCGGCAGCCTGGTCGCGGACCTCGGCGTCGCGCCAGACGGGGCGCTCTGGGTGATCGCCGACGTGCCGCAGCTCTGGCGCGACGGCGCGCCGGCGTGTCGCGCCGAAGGGGTGGAAGCGGACCGCCTGCTGGCGGTGGATGGCGAGGGAGCGGTCGTGGCCGCCTACTCGCATTCGGACGGCACCGGCATGCTGCGCCAGCAGGTCTGGCTGGACGCGCAATGCGGCGTCGTGGACGAGCGCATCGCGCCGCTGCCCGCCGGGGTGGCCGATGCGCAGTCGGATCCCGGCGCGCCGCTGGGGCGGGCCACGCTGCGGGCCCTGCATCCGGATCCGACGGAACTCGCGCAGCGGCTGTCGGCGGTGCGGCTGCCGGCAGGCGCCGGCGTCGAGCTTGCCGTGCAGGTGTCGGAAGACGGCCGCTGGTGGGTGCTCGATGGCGCGCAGGGACGGACCCTGTGGCGGCGCGCGCCCTGAGCCGCGCCAGCCGGCGCTGCCGTGGCGACGCGATTGCCGCTGCGCGCCCGGACCGCTAGCTCGTCGCGCCGCCCTCGACTCCCGCCACGCGGCCGCGCAGCGAGTTGCTCATCGCCTCGGTGATCACCACGTCGACGAACCGGCCGACCAGGCGCGACGGTGCCGGAAAGTTCACCGAGCGCATGTTCTCGGTCTTGCCGGTGAGTTCGGCGGGATTCTTGCGCGAAGGGCCCTCGACCAGCACCCGCTGCACGCTGCCCACCATCGCCTGCGAAATGCGCGCCGCGTTGCCGTTGATCGTCGCCTGCAGGCGCGACAGGCGCGCGTGCTTGACCTCGTCGGAGACGTCGTCGGGCAGGTCCGCGGCCGGCGTGCCCGGGCGGCGCGAATAGATGAAGGAGAACGACTGGTCGAAGCCCACGTCCTCGATCAGCTTCATGGTCTTCTCGAAATCCGCGTCGGTCTCGCCGGGGAAGCCGACGATGAAGTCCGAGCTGATCGAGATGTCCGGGCGCACCTCGCGCAGCTTGCGGAGCTTCTGCTTGAACTCCAGTGCGGTGTAGCCGCGCTTCATGGCCCCGAGGATGCGGTCGCTGCCCGACTGCACCGGCAGGTGCAGGTAGTTGGCCAGCTGCGGCACGTCGCGATAGGCCTCGACCAGCGAGTCGGAGAACTCCAGCGGGTGCGAGGTGGTGAAGCGGATGCGGTCGATGCCGTCGATCTGCGCGATGGTGCGGATCAGCAGCCCGAGGTCGGCCAGTTCGTCGGTGGCCTCCATCGCGCCGCGATAGGCATTGACGTTCTGGCCCAGCAGGTTGACCTCGCGCACGCCCTGGCCGGCCAGCTGCACGATCTCCACCAGCACGTCCTCGAACGGCCTGCTGATCTCGGTGCCGCGGGTGTAGGGCACCACGCAGAAGCTGCAGTACTTCGAGCAGCCCTCCATGATCGAGACGAAGGCGCTCGGGCCTTCCGCGCGCGGCTCGGGCAGGCGGTCGAACTTCTCGATCTCGGGGAAGCTGATGTCCACCTGCGGGCGCTGCTGCTCGCGGCGGGCGCGGATCAGCTCGGGCAGGCGGTGCAGGGTCTGCGGACCGAACACCAGGTCGACGTAGGGCGCGCGCTTCACGATCGCCTCGCCTTCCTGCGAGGCCACGCAGCCGCCGACGCCGATGATCACGTCGCGGCCGCCGGCCTTGAGCGCCTTCCAGCGGCCGAGCTGGCTGAACACCTTCTCCTGCGCCTTCTCGCGGATCGAGCAGGTATTGACCAGGACCACGTCGGCTTCCTCGACGTTGCTGGTCAGCTCCAGGCCCTCGCTGGCGGCTAGCACGTCGGCCATGCGGGCCGAGTCGTACTCGTTCATCTGGCAGCCGTGGGTCTGGATGAAGAGCTTGCCGCGCGCCGCGACGGGGGCGGCAGCGGCCGATTCCGGGAGGATGGGCAGTTCGATCATGGGCGTTTCCGGGGCACGGCGGTGAGTCCGGGCCGGAGGGCGGTGGGTCGGAGGCGGCCCCTCGCGGGGCTGTCGCGGCCAGCGGGTGGTGAACCGCGGCGCGCCAGACGCGACAGTTTAGGGGCTGACGCGGCCGCCCGCGCACCCGCGTCCGATTTCCAAACCGTGCGCCGTTTAACAATCAAGGACTTGGCAGGGTAGCGACAAGGGTGGACACTGCGCGCATGAAAGGGGGGCGGGGACTGCTTGCGATTGCCGGACTGGCGCTGATGGCGCTGGCCGCGCCGGCGTGGGCGGGCACCATCTATCGCTGCGACGCCGCCGACGGCACCCGCAGCTACGTCAGCAAGCGGGTCAAGGGCGCCACTTGCGTGGCGGTGAGCAACTACCGCAGCGCGCCGTCGCGGCCCGCCGCGCGCCCGGCCGCCGCGCCCGGCTCGGGCAGCGCATCGCCCGCC
>JAEXTE010000355.1 GCA_023453655.1 Pseudomonadota bacterium | reverse complement strand
ACAGGCCGAGCACCGCACTGGCTTCGCCGGCGGCGCGCAGCTGGGCGCTGTTCCATACCCAGGTGGCGCCGGGGCGGCGCTGCACCCATTCCTCGGCGAGGTTGCGGCCGTCGCGGCGCTTGCCGGTCCAGTCCGCGTGCTCGGGGTCGGCCTGGGACGCGGGCAGGAACTTCGCGCGGCCGCCGCCCAGCACCACGCTGGGCCCGCGTCCGGCGGGGAAGTCGAGCAACTGCGCGGCGATGTCGCGGCAGCCGGCCTCCGCGGCCGTGACGGGAAGCTCGTAGTCGGCCTCCCAGTTGCGGTCCGGCACGTGCGCGTAGGTGGCGGCCGGGGTGGCGTGGGTGAGGCGGGCGGTGCTGACGATGCCCGTGGCCAGGCCGGCGTCGTCGGCAAGCTGCAGCCAGGACACCAGCTGGCGCTCCAGGCTGCCGGCGCAGTCGCTGCGCCCGCCCGCGGACACGCCGATCGCGCCCATGTGCGACTTCACCCCGGTGGCGATCGCGGTCATGGTGCCGGCCGAATCGGGCGTCTGCGAATCGGTGTTGTAGGTCTTGGAGAAGGCGGTGTGCGGGAAGCGCTCCCAGGACAGCAGGTTCTCCTCGCCCGGGCCGCCGGCGCGCTGGCCCTCGAGCACGCGCGCGGCCGCGACCGTGGTCAGGCTCATGCCGTCGCCGAGGAACACGATGACGTTCTTCGCCTTTCCGGCCATGGCGCCGTTGGCCGCGGCATGCGCGGCGCCGCTGCGGTACCACCAATCCGCGGTCTCGCCCTCCGGGCGGCTGATCGGCGGCACTTCCACCTGCCACAGGGCGGGCGCGGAATCGCGTGCGGGGGTGGCGCAGCCGGCGGCCAGCAGGACCGGCAGCGCGGTGGCAAGGAGTGACGTCAGACGGGGCATGGCGGATCCGGTGTGGCGGGGGCGCCGGACGCGACCTGCCCGTGCCGGCCCCGGGGTCGGGGAAGGCGATCGGGAGACGCGACCGGAAACCGCCCATTATGCCGCCGATGCCGCGGCACATGGCGCCTGCGCGTGCCCGCGCCCCGGCGGGCGTCCCGCTTGCGGGGCGCGCTGTTCCAGCGGTCGCATCGCGTCGCGTGGACCGGTCCGCTAAGGTGGCGGCTTCGCCTCCGGCGCCCCCACCTTCACCGATGCCCCTCGTCCGCGCCTGGTTCAAGATCCCTTTCTGGCAGCGCGTGGCCGCCGGCTTCGTGCTGGGCGCCCTGGCCGGCTGGCTGATGGGGCCGGCGGCGCAGACCTGGTTCGGGCCGCTGGGCACGGTCTACGTCAACCTGATCAAGATGATCGCGATCCCGCTGGTGTTCTTCGCGGTGGTCAGCGCGGTCGGCTCGCTGGCGGGGCAGCGCTCGATCGCGGCGCTGGCCGGGCGCACCTTCCTCTGGTTCGCCATCACCGCGGTGCTGGCGGTGGCGGTGGGCCTGGCGTTCGGGGCGGTGTTCAGGCCCGGACTCGGGGTGGACGCGGCCAGTCTGCACGTGGCCGAGAACTACCGCCCGCGCGAGGTGCCGGGTCCGCTGGACGTGCTGTTCAACATCGTCCCGGAAAACCCGTTCCGCGCGCTGGCCGCGCTGGGGGCGGGCAAGAGCGCCGATGGCCAGAACATCATCGTGCCGAGCAACTTCACCATCCTGCAGGTGATCTTCTTCGCCGGCCTCGCCGGGTTCGCCCTGGTGAAGCTGGGCGAGAAGACCGCCGGCCTGCGCTCGCTGGTCGACCAGGGCCGCGAACTGATGATCCAGGTGACGCGCTTCGTGCTCGAGGCCACGCCCCTGGGCACCTTCGGCCTGATCGCGGCGCTGGTGGGCAGCTACGGCTTCGGCCAGCTGGTGCCGCTGGGCAAGTTCGTGATCGCGCTGTATGCGGCCTGCGCCTTCCAGATCCTCGTGGTCTACAGCGGCCTGCTGCTGGCGCACGGGCTCAACCCGCTGAAGTTCTTCCGCGGTGCGGCGCCGGCGATGCAGATCGGCTTCGTCGCCTCGAGCAGTTTCGCCGCGCTGCCGCTGTCGCTGAGCTCGGCCACCCACAACCTCGGCGTCGACAAGGACTACGCCAGCTTCGCCGTGCCGCTGGGCGCGAGCATCAAGATGGACGGCTGCGGCGCGATCTACCCGGCGCTGGGCGCGGTGTTCATCGCCCAGTTCATGGGCATCGAACTGTCGGTCGGCCAGTACCTGCTGATCGCCCTGGCCTCGGTGCTGGGCAGCTTCGGCACCGCGGGCGTGCCGGGCACGGCGGTGATCATGGCCACGGTGGTGATCAGCGCCGCGGGGCTGCCGCTGGAGGCGATCGGCATCCTCTACGCCATCGACCGCATCCTCGACATGATGCGCACGATGACCAACGTCACCGGCCAGGTGCTGGTGCCGGTGCTGGTGGCGCGGCAGACCGGACTGCTCGACCGCGAGGTCTTCGAACGCGCCTCGAGCAACGTCGGCGTGGAGGCCGGGGAGAGCGGCGAGCGCGGCTGAGACCGGCGCAGGGCGCCGCCCGGCGGCCGCGGCCATGACTTCCGGCCACGGTGCCGGCAGGGCGGCTGGGGTAGGGTGTGGCGTCCTGGTCGGGCCGGAGGTGCCCATGAAGTCGATGCGTGCGGGAATGGTGCTGGGCCTGCTGCTGGCGGCGATGCCTGCCATGGCGGCTGATGACGACGGCTGGGAGATCCCGGTGGCGGTCAGGAAACTGGACAACGGCCTGACCGTGGTGGTGTCCGAGGACCGCAGCTCGCCGGTGGTGGGCGTGAGCGTGGTCTACGGCATCGGCATGCGGCTGGAGCCGCGCAACCGCACCGGCTTCGCGCACCTGTTCGAACACCTGATGTTCGAAGGCTCGGAGAACGCGCCCGAGGGCATCTTCGACCGCGTGATCACCGGTGGCGGCGGCCGCAACAACGGCTCGACCCGCCCGGACTTCACCAACTACATCGAGATCGCACCGTCTTCGGCGATCGAGCCGATCCTGTGGCTCGAGGCCGACCGCATGCGCATGCTCGACTTCAACCCGGCCACGCTGAAGAACCAGCAGGACGTGGTGAAGGAGGAGATCCGCGTCAACGTGCAGAACCAGCCCTACGGCGGTTTCATGTGGCTGGACGTGGGCTTCAACGCCTTCCAGAAGTGGGAGAACAACCACGACGGTTACGGCAGTTTCGAAGACCTGGAATCGGCCACGCTCGACGACGTCAAGGCCTTCCATCGCGACTACTACGGCCCCAACAACGCCGTGCTCGGCCTGGCCGGCGACATCTCGCCGGAAGAAGGCTTCGCCCTGGCGCAGAAGTATTTCGGCAGCATCCCGGCGCGCCCGGTACCCGAAGGCCCGGACTTCAGCGAAGGCCTGAACACGCAGGAAAAGCGCCTGGTGCAGCCCGACAAGCTGGCGCAGGTGCCGGCGGTGGCGCTGTCGTGGAAGATGCCCGACCGCGGCAGCCCGGACCAGCCGGCGATGTCGGTGCTCGGCGCGCTGCTCGCCGGTGGCGACGCCTCGCGCCTCTACCAGGGGCTGGTGAAGGGCCGCGAGCTGGCGCTCAATGTCGATTCGCTCTACGGCCTGACCAGCGAGTGGGAGTACAACGGCCCGACCCTGTTCACCGTGTTCGCGCTGTACAAGCCCGACACCGATGCCGATGCGATCGCCGGGGCGGTCGACGAGGAGATCGCGAAGATCGTCGCCGAGGGCGTCGACGACGCCACCCTGGCGCGGGTCAAGACCCAGCTGCTGGCGAACTGGTACAACGGCCTGGAGTCCTTCCTCTCGCGCGCCGACACCCTGGCCAAGCTGCAGCTGCTGTGGGGCGATGCCGATGTCGCCAACCGCATCCCCGGCTGGATCGAGGCGGTGACCTCGGCCGACGTGCAGCGCGCCGCGCGCACCTACCTCACCGCTCCCAACCGCACCGTGATCGACCGCGTGCCCGAAGCGATCCTCGCCGCGCGCACCGCGGCCGCGCCGGCGCAGGAATAAGGAGACGACCATGAAGAACGCAATCAGCCTCCTGGCCCTGTCCGTGTCGTTGGCCGTGTCCGGCGCCACCTTCGCGGGTCCCGCCGCGCCGCTGCCGAAGGATCTGCCGCCGTTCGGCGAGGACAAGCCGCTGCCGGTCGCCCAGATCGAGAAGCGGGTGCTGGCCAACGGCCTGGAAGTGTGGGTGGTACCGCGCGACGGCATGCCGCGCGTGGACTACGTGCTGGCGGTGCGCAACGCCGGATTCGCCGCCGACCCTGCTGGCGCCAACGGTTTCGCCAGCCTGTTCGCCGGCCTGCTCACCGAGGGCACCGCCCAGCGCGATTCGCGCGCCATCGCCGAGACCGCGCAGGGCTACGGCGGCAGCGTCGGCGCAGGCGCCAGCAATGACGGCGTCACGGTCTATGCCGACGCCCTGGCCAGCCATGCCGCGCCGATGCTCGAACTGCTGGCCGAGATCGCGCGCAGCCCTTCGTTCCCCGAAAACGAGGTGCGGCTGGCGCAGGCCAACGCACTGCAGGCGCTCAAGGCCAACGAGGCGCAGCCTTCGTTCAAGGCCAACCGCGCGCTGCTGGCCGCCACCTATGGCGACCATCCCTACGCGCGCACCCAGCCGACCGAGGCCTCGATCGGCGCGGTCTCCCCCGACCTGCTGCGCCCGGCCCCCGGCCTGCGCTTCCATCCCGACCGCGCGGTGCTGGTGGTCACCGGCCGCATCGATGCGCAGGAAGCCTTCCGCCTGGCCGAGGCCGCCTTCGGCGACTGGACGGTGGCCGGCGCGGAAGCCCCGGAAACGCCTGCCGCCCGGCGCACCGCGCAGCCAAGCCGGGTGCTGATCC
>JAEXTE010000347.1 GCA_023453655.1 Pseudomonadota bacterium | reverse complement strand
CCCGAGCGCCCGGCGTGCTGCGCCGGGCCGGGACTGCCTTCCTGCGCGGCACTGCCGCGCGGGTGGTCCGAACGCCCGGCGTGCTGCGCCGGGCCGGATGACACATCCGCGTCGTCGCCCCCCGGCGGCGCGTCGAGCACGCCGTAACCCACCGTCAGGTGCTGCTCGGCGGTGGCCACGCCCACGGCCGCGAACGGGCAGCGCTCGCGCTCGCACAGCGCCGCGAACTCGGCCAGGCGCGCCTGCGGCACGCCCCGCACGTAGCGCTCCTGCGATTCGTTGCACCACAGCTGCATCGGCGAGAGCGAGGGATCGTCGCTGGGCACGCGGCCGAGGTCGATCACGCCACCGACGTTCGAGTCGTGCAGCAGCTCGGGGATCGCGTTGGACAGGCCGCCCGCGCCGACGTCGTGGATCGAGACGATCGGGTTGGCCTCGCCCAGCGCCACGCAGCCGTCGATCACTTCCTGGCAGCGGCGCTCCATCTCCGGGTTCTCGCGCTGTACCGAGGCGAAGTCGAGATCCTCGGCGCTCTCGCCCGATGCCACCGAACTGGCGGCGCCGCCGCCCAGGCCGATCAGCATCGCCGGACCGCCCAGCACGACCACCGCGTCGCCGGGCTGCAGGCTGCGCTTGGCCACCATCGGCCGGTCAATCGCGCCCAGGCCACCGGCGAGCATGATCGGTTTGTCGTAGGCGCGCGCCGGCTCGCCTTCGTGCTGCAGCTCGAAGCTGCGGAAATAGCCCAGCAGGTTCGGCCGCCCGAACTCGTTGTTGAACGCGGCGCCGCCCAGCGGACCGTCGAGCATGATCTCCACCGCCGGCGCCATGCGCGGATTCAGCGCGCGCTCGCGCTCCCAGGGCTGCGGCAGCGTCGGAATGCGCAGGTGCGAAACGCTGAAGCCGGTCAGGCCGGCCTTGGGCTTGCCGCCGCGGCCGGTGGCGCCCTCGTCGCGGATCTCGCCACCGGCGCCGGTGCTGGCGCCGGAGAACGGCGAGATGGCGGTCGGATGGTTGTGGGTCTCGACCTTGATGCAGAAGGCGCTCTCGGCCTGCGCCTCGCTGCGGTACTCGCGGCTGGCCGGGTCGGGCCGGAAGCGGGTGGCGGGATAGCCGGCCACCACCGCCGCATTGTCGCTGTAGGCCGACAGCGTGTGCTGCGGCGTGCGCGCGTGGGTGTTGCGGATCATCCCGAACAGCGATCGCGGCTGCTCCTCGCCGTCCACCGTCCACGACGCGTTGAAGATCTTGTGCCGGCAGTGCTCGGAGTTGGCCTGCGCGAACATCATCAGCTCGACGTCGGACGGGTCGCGGCCGAGCGCGGCATAGCGCTCGCGCAGGTACTCGATCTCGTCCGCGGCCAGGGCGAGGCCGAGCCGGGCGTTGGCTTCCTCCAGCCCCGCCAGCGCCACCCGTTCCACGCTTCCGCGCGCGGGCGTGGCGAACAGCCCCGCCGCCGCCTCGTGCGAGGCCAGCAGCGACTGGGTCATCGGATCGTGCAGCAGCCGCGACAGGGCCGCCTGGGCGGCAGCATCCGCCGGCCAGCCCGCCAGGTCGATCCGGGTGCCCCGCTCCACGCGCCGCACCGGCTGGCGCGCGCCCCGCAGGATCTCGCTGGCCTTGCTGGCCCAGGGCGAGATCGTGCCCAGCCGCGGCGCGACGTAGCGCGAGACCGCGCCTGCGACGAGGGGCACCTGGCCGTCCCCTGCCTCCAGTACGCGCCGCAGCACGGCCGGGTCCGGGGTCGCGCCGGGTTCGGGATCGATCCAGTACACGTGCCAGGCGCCGAGCAGGCGGACGCCGGGCGCAACGGATTGGAGGCGGAGCTCAAGCCGTTCGCGGCGGAACGGCGACAGGGCCGGGAGGCCCTCGAGGACGATCATGTCCGGGAGAACACCTGGGAGCGGGCCGCCTATTGTAAGCGGCTTCGGTCCCGCTGGCCGGGTCGCCGGGCGGCTCCCCGCGCCGCACGCCGGCGCCCGGGCGCCGCCGCCTCAGCCGCCGGCCGCGTCCGGCTGCACGGCGTCCATTTCCTGCAGCGCCGACAGCAGGGCGTCGGGCGGCAGGTAGCCGGGCATCGAAACGCCGCTGGCGGTCACGATCATCGGGGTGCCGGTCAGGCCCACGCGCTGGCCGAGCTCGTAGTGGCGCGCGACCGGGTTCTCGCAGGTGGCCTGGGGCACGTTGCGGCCCTCCTTGGCGTCGGTGAGCGCCTTGCGGCGGTCCTTGGCGCACCAGACCGAGACCATCAGGCGGTAATCCGGGGTATCGATCCCCATCCGCGGGAACGCCAGGTACTCCACCGCGATCCCGCGCTTGTTGTACTCGGCGATGTCCTGGTGCAGGCGGCGGCAGTAGCCGCATTCCACGTCGGTGAACACGCTCACGGTGTACCTGGGCGAGGCTGGCGCGAACACGATGCGCTCGCTGGCGGGGACCGCGGCCAGCAGGCGACGCCGCACCTCGGCCACGCCGGCCTGGCTCAGGTCGCGCTTGGCCTTGATGTCGAACAGGCTGCCCTGCAGCAGGTACTTGCCGTCGTCGCTGACGTACAGCGCCTGGCCGCCGACGATCACCTCCTGGAAGCCCGCCAGCGGCGAAGCGGAGATCGCGTCGATGCGGATGTCGGGATTGATCGACTCGATCGCCTGGCGCGCGCGGTCTTCCGGCGTGCCGGGCTGCGTCTGGATCTGCTCGACCGGCTCGGCGGCCGTCGCGTCCGCCGCGTCGCCGGCATCGGTAGGTGCCTGCGCACAGGCGGACAGGCTGGCGGCGCAGAGGGCGGAGAGCAGCAGGCTTCGCATCGGGGACATGGTCGTGCGCGGTGCGCGATCGCGGAAAGGCGCGATTGTCGCACGCCCGCGCGGGCGCGCCCGGACCCGCGGCGGCGCCGGTGCGGGCCCGTTCAAGCGCGCACCGGAGTCCGCTGCCGGCCGCTCAGGGCGAACCCAGCGCCTGCGCGTGGACGCCCGCCACCGCGCGACCGGACGGGTCGGCCATCGCCGCGAAGCTCGCGTCCCAGGCGATCGCCGCGGGCGAGGAGCAGGCGATCGACTTGCCGCCGGGCACCGTCTCCGCGCAGGCCGCGCCGGGATAGAACTGCTCGAACAGCGTGCGGTAGTGGTAGGCCTCCTTGGTCTGCGGCGGATTGACCGGGAACCGGCGATCGGCGGCGGCCAGTTCGCGATCGCTGACCTGGCCTTCCGCGTGCGCCTTGAGCCCGTCGATCCAGCCGTAGCCCACGCCGTCGCTGAACTGTTCCTTCTGGCGCCACAGGATCGACTCGGGCAGGTAGCCGTCGAAGGCTTCGCGCAGCACGCCCTTCTCCATCCGCTGCGGGCCGGTGTCGCCACGGCGCACCATCTTGTGCGCGGCGTCCATGCGCATGGCCACGTCGAGGAACTCGCGATCCAGGAACGGAACCCGCGGCTCCACGCCCCAGGCCATCATCGACTTGTTGGCGCGCAGGCAGTCGTAGTTGTGCAGGGCGTCGAGCTTGCGCACCAGTTCCTCGTGGAATTCGCGCGCATCGGGCGCCTTGTGGAAGTACAGGTAACCGCCGAAGATCTCGTCGCTGCCCTCGCCCGACAGCACCATCTTCACCCCCATCGCCTTGATCCGCCGCGCCAGCAGGTACATCGGCGTGGAGGCGCGGATGGTGGTGACGTCGTAGGTCTCGATGTGGCGCACCACTTCCGGCAGTGCGTCCAGCCCTTCCTGCAGGGTGTAGGTGAAGCCGTGGTGCACGGTGCCGAGCATCTTCGCGGCCACTTCCGCGGCGGCCAGGTCGGGCGACCCCTCCAGGCCGATGGCGAACGAATGCAGGCGAGGCCACCAGGCCTCGCTGGCATCGTCGTCCTCGATCCTGCGGCGCGCATAGCGCGCGGCCACCGCCGCGACCAGGGACGAGTCGAGCCCGCCCGAGAGCAGCACGCCGTAGGGCACGTCGGTCATCAGCTGGCGGTGCACCGCGGCCTCGAAGGCCTCGCGCAGTTCCTGCGCCGGCACCCGCACGCCCTCGACCGCGGCGTAGTCGCGCCACGGACGCTCGTAGTAGCGGTGCAGCTCGCCGCGCGCGCGGCCATCGTCGTCGACGGACCATTCGTACCAGTGCCCCGGCGGGAACTGCGCGACGTCGGCGCAGACCGGCGCCAGCGCCTTCATCTCCGAGGCCACGCACAGCCGCCCTTCGCGGTCGTGGCCCCAGTACAGCGGCACGACGCCGATGGGGTCGCGCGCGATCAGCACCCGCCGGCGCGCCGCATCCCACAGGGCGAAGGCGAAGATGCCGTTGAGGCGGTTGAGGAACGAGGCCGGGGCATCCTCGCGGTACAGCGCGTTGATCACCTCGCAGTCCGAGCCGGTCTGGAAGGCGTAGTCCTCGCGCAGCTCGGCCTTGAGTTCGCGGTGGTTGTAGATTTCGCCGTTGACCGCCAGCACCTGGGCGCCATCGGCCGAGCGCAGAGGCTGGGAGCCGCCGGCCGGGTCGACGATCGCCAGGCGCTCGTGAACCAGGATCGCGCCCGCGTCGTGGTGGATGCCGCTCCAGTCGGGGCCGCGGTGGCGCTGGCGCTGGGAGAGCTCGAGCGACTGCCGGCGCAGGGTCGCGACGTCGTCGCCGGGCTGCAGCCCGAAGATGCCGAAGATCGAACACATGGGAACAACGCTCCTGTGGGAGTAATGGCCGCGGCCCGGCCCGGAAACGAAAAAAGCCCGCATCCTGCGATGCGGGCTTTCGCGATCCGGGCGTTGCCCCGGGGAGGGGTTACGCCTGGCGGCAGCCCGCTGCGCGCGCACGATTGTTCGCCGCATTGGAATTGCGGTTGCGAACCTGCGCGTTGCGGACGGTCTGCGATGCCATGGGGCGAACGTAATCGAGCCCCCCGGGCTTTGCAACGGTTGCAGACACAACCGTCACCGGGGCGCCGGAATACTCCCGGGCGGGCTGGCCGGGCGCCGGCCGACCGCCAAGGGGCAGGAACCACGTGAACGACACCATGCAGCGGCTCTCGCGCACTTCCCAGATCATCGCGATGTTCGCGCGCTACCGGCGCGCGGGGATCATGACCGGCTTCGACCTGGGCGAGCTGCAGGAGGACGATCCTGCCGACGCCGATGCCGATGCGCTGGCCGAGCGCTTCGTCTCCGACCTCGAGGCGATGGGCCCGGCCTTCGTCAAGCTGGGCCAGGCGCTCTCCACCCGCCCCGACCTGGTGCCGGCGAGCTGGATAGCCGCGCTCGAGCGCATCCAGGACGCCGCCACCCCGGCCCCGGTCGTCGATATCGAGGCGCTGCTCGAGGCCGAACTGGGCGTGCGCGCCAGCAAGGTGTTCGCCGAGATCGACCCGCAGCCGATGGCCGCCGCCTCGCTCGCGCAGGTGCACCGCGCGGTGCTGCACGACGGCCGGGTGGTCGCGCTCAAGATCCAGCGCCCGGACGTGGCGACGACGGTGCGCAGCGACCTGGACGTGCTCGCCCGGCTGGCCGGCACGGCCGACGCGCTGACCGATGCCGGCCGCCGCCTGCGCCTGGCCGACTGGATCGCCGAGTTCCGCAAGGCCATGGTCAACGAACTCGACTACCGCATCGAGGCCGAGAACCTGGACCGCTTCGGCCGCCACCTGTCGGGCTACGAACTGCTGCGCGTGCCGGCGCCGCTGTGGGACTACGTCACGCCGCGGCTGCTGGTGATGGACTGGATCGACGGCATCAACGTCACCCGCATCACCGGACTGCGCCGCACCGAGCTCGACACGAAGCCGGTCACCCGCCAGCTGCTGTGCGCCTACCTCGACCAGGTGTTCGTCCACGGCGACATCCACGCCGACCCGCACCCGGGCAACGTGCTGCTGTGCCCGGACGGGCGCATCGCCCTGATCGACCTGGGCATGGTGGCGACCATCCCGCCGCGCCAGCGCGAACACCTGCTCAAGCTGGTCTTCGCCGCCGTGGATGGTCGCGGCGAGGACGTGGCCCGCGAGCTGGTGGTGCTGGGTACGCGCCTGGAGGACTTCGACGAAGCCGCCTACGTGCGCGAGATCTCGCAGGTGGTGGCGCGCTACTCCGCCGCCACGCGCCGCGCCTCCGAGGGCCGGATGGTGCTCGACCTGGTGCGCCGCGCCACCGAGTGCGGATTGCGCACGCCGCCGGAGATCAGCCTGCTGGGCAAGACCCTGCTCAACCTCGAGCGCGTGGTCGACGCCCTTGCGCCGGAAGTCGATGTCCGCGAGCAGATCGAATCGCACCTGCAGTCGCTGATGCGCGACCGCATGCGCAAGGCGTTCTCGCCCGCCAGCCTGGCGACCGAGGCGCTGGAGCTGCAGGAACTGGTGCGCGATGCGCCGCGCAAGCTCTCCGACACGCTGTCGCTGATGGCGGCCAACCGCATGCAGGTAAGGCTGGCCGGGCTGGACGATTCGCGGCTGATGGAGAACCTGCAGAAGATCGCCAACCGCATCGCCTCGGCGGTGGTGATCGCCGCCCTGCTGCTCTCGTCCACCCAGCTGATGCGGCTGGACGTGGGCCCGAAGATGCTGGGTTACCCGGCGCTGGCGGTGCTGATGTTCATCATCGCCGCGGTGCTGGGCCTGGTGCTGGTGATCAGCGCGCTGCGCTACGACCGCCGGGCGCGCCCGCAGGAACGTTCCGGGACGGAGTAGCCGCGCGCCTCAGGACGAGGCGGGCAGCAGCCGCTCGACCAGTGCGAGGTAGAGCCCCGGCAGCGCCTCGAGGTCGGCCACGCGCACGTGCTCGTCGACCTGGTGGATGCTGGCGTTGACCGGGCCGACCTCGATGCACTGCGCGCCCAGCGGCGCGATGAAGCGCGCATCGGAAGTGCCGCCACCGGTGCTTTCCTCGGGTGCCGCGCCGGAGAACCGCGCCAGCACCTCTCGCGCCGCGCTGCGCAGCCTGCCTTCGGGCGTATGGAACGGTTCACCGCTGCGATGCCAGCGCAGGGCGTAGTCGAGCCCGTGGCGATCGAGGATCGCCGCGACCTCGGCCTCCAGCGCCGGCGCATCCCAGTGCGGGTTGTAGCGCAGGTTGAACTGCACCTGCAGCTCGCCCGGGATGACGTTGGCCGCTCCGGTCCCGGCCTGGATGTTGGATACCTGCAGGCTGGTCGGCGGGAAGCTCTCGTATCCCTCGTCCCAGCGTCGCGACGCAAGTTCGGCCAGCGCCGGCGCGGCGAGGTGGATCGGATTGCGCGCCTTGTCCGGATAGGCCACGTGGCCCTGCACGCCGCGCACGACCAGCGTCGCCGACAGGCTGCCGCGGCGGCCGACGCGCAGCAGATCGCCCAGGCGCGCGGTGGAGGACGGCTCGCCGGTGATGCACCAGTCGATGCGGGTGCCGCGCTCGCCGAACAGTCGCGCCACCCGGCGCACGCCGTCGATGGCGTCGCCTTCCTCGTCGGAGGTGAGCAGGAGGGCGACGGTGCCGGGGTGGTCGGGATGCGCGGCGACGAAACGCTCCAGCGCCACCACGAACGCCGCCACGCTGCCCTTCATGTCGGCCGCCCCGCGTCCGTACAGCAGGCCATCGCGCACCGCGGGCGCGAACGGATCGCTCGTCCAGGCCTCGCGCGGCCCCGGCGGCACCACGTCGGTGTGGCCGAGCAGGGCCAGCACCGGGCCGCCGCTGCCGTGCGTCGCCCAGAGGTTGTCGACCTCGCCGAACCGCAACGTCTCGATCTCGAACCCCGCGGCCGCCAGGCGACCCGCCACGAGCGCCTGGCAGCCGGCGTCGTCGGGCGTGACCGAAGGCCGGGCAATCAGATCACAGGCCAGCTCGAGCACCCCGCTGTGCGCTGCCGCCCCGGTCATGCGCCGATGCCGAAGCGCTTCTTGAAACCGTTGTCGGTGAACCCCTGGCTCGTCTCGCCATCGTCGGTCACCACCAGCGGCCGCTTGATCAGCTGCGGATGCTCGCGCAGCAGCAGCTTCCATTCCGCGTCGCTGGCCGCGCCCTTGCGGTTGTCCGGCAGCTGCCGCCACGTGGTCGAGGACTTGTTGACCATCGCCGGGAAGCCGCCCAGCCGGCCGGCCCACTCGACCAGGGTCTCGGGCGAGGGCTTGTTGTCGCGGTAGTCGACGAAGGTGTACGCCACCCCGAAGCGGTCGAGCCACTTCGTCGCCTTGCGGCAGGTATCGCAGTTCTTCAGTCCGTAGATCGTGGTCACGGCGCCCCCTCAGTCGGCCAGGCCGCGCAGCAGATCGTTGACGCTGGTCTTGCTGCGGGTCTTTTCGTCGACCTGCTTGACGATCACCGCGCAGTACAGCGAGTGCGAACCGTCCTTCGCCGGCAGCTGGCCGGACACCACCACGCTGCCCGGCGGCACGTAGCCGTAGCTGACCTCGCCGGTCGCGCGGTTGTAGATGCGCGTGGACTGGCCGATGAACACGCCCATGCCGATCACGCTGTGGTGCCCGACCACCACGCCCTCGACGACTTCCGAACGCGCGCCGATGAAGCAGTGGTCCTCGATGATCGTGGGGCTGGCCTGCAGCGGCTCGAGCACGCCGCCGATACCGGCGCCGCCGGACAGGTGCACGTGGCGGCCGATCTGCGCGCAGGAGCCGACCGTGGCCCAGGTGTCGACCATCGTGCCCTCGCCGACGTAGGCGCCGATGTTGACGAAGCTCGGCATCAGCACCACGTCGCGGCCGAAATAGGTGCCCCGGCGCGCAACCGCGCCCGGCACGACGCGCACGCCCATCGCGCGGAAGCGTTCGGCGTTGAAGCCGGCAAAGCGCGCCTCGACCTTGTCCCAGAACGGGGCCGGCTGGGCCTCGATCACGGCCATGTCGTTGACGCGGAAATACAGCAGCACCGCCTTCTTCAGCCACTCGTGGACCTGCCAGCCGCCGTCCTCGCGCGGCTCGGCCACGCGCAGCACGCCGTTCTCCAGGCCCTGCATCGCCCTCTCGACCGCCGGCGCGATCACGTCGCCGATCTCCTCGGCGCCGAGGGACGCGCGACGCTCCCAGGCGTCTTCGATGGTGCGCTGGATGCCGCTTGCCTGTGCCGCTGGGGTCATGCCTTGGTGTCTCCGTCGATGCCGGTCTGGAGCGCTTCGCACAGGGCGTCGCGCTGGATGTCGTCGAGTGGGCGGTCTTCCCGGTCGCTGACCAGGAACACGTCTTCGGCGCGCGCGCCGAAGGTGGCGATGCGCGCATCATGCACGCGGATGCGCTGCTGGCGCAGCACCTGGGCGATGTCGGCCAGCAGGCCGGGCCGGTCGGTGCACACCAGGCTCATCAGCGTGCGCCGGCCGTCGCCGGCCGTGTCGAAGTCGATCTGCGGCACCACCCGGAAATGGCGCAGGTGGCGCGGCTGCGCGCGCCGCGCCGGGCGTACGTCCAGCGACCCGGCCAGCACCGTGGCCAGCTTGCGCTCGATCGCGCCGATGTCCGGCGCCTGGCGCTGGTCGATCGACAGCACCTGGAAGGTATCGAAGATGGTCCGCTGCGGGCCGTCCAGCGCGCGCGCCTGCTGGATGGCCAGGCCCAGGCGGTCGAGGGTGATGGCGATGGCGGCGAACAGGCCGTCGCGGTCGGGCGCATGCACGAACACCTCGAGCGCATCCCCCGCGCCGGCCACGCGCCTCACCCGCACCACGGTCGCGCCAGGCGGGGTCTCGGCCAGCGCCATCGCCTGCCACACGATCTGGTCGGGCCGGGCGCGCAGGAAGCCGGTGTCGGGCATGCGCGCGAACAGCCCGTCGATGCCGTCCACGCCTTCGGCCACCAGCAGGCCGCGGGCCTTGTCGCGGGTCTCGGCGATGCGGTCGGCGGCGCCGACGCGATGCTCCAGCCCGCGCCGCAGCGCATAGCGGGTGGCCGTGCGCAGATCGGCCAGCAGGCGGTCCTTCCAGGCGTTCCACAGCTGCGGCGAAGTCCCGGCGATGTCGGCGCAGGTGAGCAGGTACAGGTAGTCCAGGCGCTCGCGGTCGGCCACCTCGACGGCGAAGCGGTGGATCACCGCCGGATCGGAGATGTCCTGCTTCTGCGCGGTCACCGACATCAGCAGGTGCTTGAGCACCAGCCATTCCACCAGCGCGGTATCGCCGGCCCCGTAGCCGTGCGCCTCGCAGAACGCGCGCGCGTCGACCGCGCCGAGTTCGGAATGGTCGCCGCCGCGGCCCTTGGCGATGTCGTGGAACAGGCCGGCGACCAGCAACAGCTCGGGCTTTCTCAGCAGCGGCCAGACCTCGTGCGCCATCGAGAAGCGCTCGTCGGGGATGCCGGTGGAGAACGAGGCCAGGTTGCGCAGCACCGCCAGCGTGTGCTGGTCGACCGTGTAGACGTGGAACAGGTCGAACTGCATGCGTCCGGAGACGCGCGCGAAGGCCGGGATCCAGCGTCCCAGCACGCCCAGCCGCGCCATGCGCTCGAGCGTGCGCACCGGGCCGGGGCCGCGCAGCAGTTCGACGAAAGCCTCGCGCATCCCGGGGCCGGCCTGGTCGTAGGCGGGCAGCGCGTGCAGCGACTCGGCCAGCGCGCGCGCGGTGCGCGAATGCAGCCCCTTGGCCTCGGGATGCTCGGCCCAGAGCGCGAACAGGGCGAGCACGCGCGACATGTCCCCACCCGGCCAGAACTCGTCGCGAGCGACGAGGTAGCCGCGCTTCATGGCGAATTCCGGATCCAGCGGCACTGCCTCGACGTCGCCCTCGATCTGCTCCTCGTAGCGCTGCAGCAGGCGCTCGCCGATGCGCAGCAGGATCGCGGCACTGCGGTAGAAGCCCTGCATCATCTGCTCGACGGCGGCGTTGTCCGCGTCCTCGATGTGCTGCAGGCGCGCGGCCAGGGTCTTCTGGTAGTCGAAGCGCAGCCGCTCCTCGCGCTTGCCGGCGACCAGGTGCAGCCCATAGCGCAGGCGCGAGAGCACGCGCCACTCGCGTTCGATCGCGGCGTACTCGTCCAGCCCCAGGTGCCCGAGCGGGATCAGCGACTCGATGTCGCGCACGCCGAACACGCGCCGCGCCATCCAGCGCAGGGTGTGGATGTCGCGTAGGCCGCCCGGGCCTTCCTTGATGTTGGGTTCGAGGTTGTCCGCGGTGTCGCCGAAACGCGCATGGCGCTGGCGCAGCTCCTCGCGCTTGGCGGCGAAGAACCCGGCCGCCGGCCACACCCGGTCGACCGAGACGGCCTCCTCCAGGCGCGCGGCCATCTCCGGCGAGGCGACCAGGGGCCGCGCCTCGATCAGCGAGGTCATCACGGTGAGGTCGTCGGCGGCGGCGCGGGTGCATTCGGCCAGCGTGCGTACCGCGTGGCCCACCGGCAGGCCGGCGTCCCACAGCAGGGCGAACAGGCGCGAGAGGCTGGCGGTGTCGGCCTCGCAGGCCTCGTCGCCGACCAGCACCAGCAGGTCGATGTCCGAGCGCGGGAACAGTTCGCCGCGGCCATAGCCGCCGATCGCGAACAGGGTCAGCGGCGCGTCGGCCGGGATACTGCGCGACCAGGCCTGGCGGACCAGCCCATCGACCGCGATCACCCGCGCCATGAGCAGGCGTTCCATGTCCTCGCCGGCGTCGAAGCGCGCGGCGAAACCCGCGTCCTGGCGACGCAGCTGCTCGGCCGCCTGCGCGGCCCAGGCCGCGTCGTCGTCGCCGGCCTCCGGGGACACTCCCTCAGCCACGGCCACCGGCTCCGGACGATCGGCCGGGCGCGCGGGCGGCGCGGGACGGGGAAGCGCGCATCGGCCTAGAGGTCGTTGTCGTCGCCGGGCAGGCGGGTCAGGATTTCCACGCCGTCCTGCGTGACCACCACGGTGTGCTCCCACTGCGCGGAGAGCTTGCGGTCCTTGGTCACCACCGTCCAGCCATCGGGCAGCAGGCGGGTAAAGCGCGTGCCCTCGTTGATCATCGGCTCGATGGTGAAGGTCATGCCCGGCTGCAGTACCACGCCCTCGCCCGGCCGGCCGTAGTGCAGGACCTGCGGATCCTCGTGGTAGACCTTGCCGATGCCGTGGCCGCAGTACTCGCGCACCACGCTGAAGCGCTCGCCTTCGGCGTATTCCTGGATGGCATGGCCGATGTCGCCGAGGGTGGCGCCGGGACGGACCACGCGGATGCCGCGGAACAGCGCCTCGCGGGTGGTTTCCACCAAGCGGCGGGCCATCACCGAGGGGGTGCCCACGTAGTACATGCGGCTGGTGTCGCCGTGCCAGCCGTCCTTGATGACGGTGACGTCGATATTGATGATGTCGCCGTCCTTGAGCACCTTGGCCCCGTTCGGGATGCCGTGGCAGATGACGTTGTTGGCCGAGATGCAGGTGGTCTTGGGATAGCCCTTGTAGCCGAGGTTGGCCGGCACCGCCTTCTGCACGTTGACGATGTGGTTGTGGCAGATGCGGTCGAGCTCGTCGGTGCTGACGCCGGGCTTCACGTGGGCCGCGACGACCTGCAGCACCTCGGCCGCCAGGCGGCCGGCCACGCGCATCTTCTCGATCTCGTCGGGGGTCTTGATGGAGATGGTCATGCGGCCATTATCGCCGAGCGCGGCCCGCTCTGCCGGGCCCGGGCAGGCGTGCCC
>JAEXTE010000343.1 GCA_023453655.1 Pseudomonadota bacterium | reverse complement strand
ATCCTCGCCCGGCGCGTTGGCGCGGCGGCGATCTTCGCCGCAGGCGACGCCCGCGCAGGACACCCGCGGCTCCGGCGGAGTCGCCCGATGCACGCGCATGGCATCGCGTACGTGGCGATCCACCGCGCTCTATCGGAACCTTTCCCCGCACAAAGAAAAAGCGGGCCGAAGCCCGCTTTTCCATGCGAACGGTGGTCGCGCCTTACTCGGCGGACACGCCCTCGCCTTCTTCCACGGCCTTCATCGACAGGCGGATGCGGCCCTGCTTGTCGACTTCCAGCACCTTGACCTTGACCACGTCGCCTTCCTTGAGCTTGTCGGAGACCTTCTCGACGCGCTCGTTGGAGATCTGCGAGACGTGCACCAGACCGTCCTTGCCCGGCAGGATGGTGACGAACGCACCGAAGTCCATGATCTTGGCGACCTTGCCCTCGTAGATCCGGCCCGGCTCGACGTCCGAGGTGAACTGCTCGATGCGCGCCTTCGCGGCCTGGGCGGCGGCGGCGTTGACCGAGGCGATGACGATGGTGCCGTCGTCCTGGATGTCGATCTGGGTGCCGGTTTCCTTGGTGATCGCCTGGATCGTCGAACCGCCCTTGCCGATCACTTCGCGGATCTTGTCGGGGTGGATCTTGATCGTCAGCAGGCGCGGCGCGAACTCGCTCAGCTCGGTGCGCGGCGCGGTCAGCGCGTTGGCCATTTCCTTGAGGATGTGCAGGCGGCCCTGCTTGGCCTGGGCCAGCGCGACCTTCATGATCTCCTCGGTGATGCCCTGGATCTTGATGTCCATCTGCAGGGCGGAAATGCCGTTCTCGGTACCGGCGACCTTGAAGTCCATGTCGCCCAGGTGGTCCTCGTCGCCGAGGATGTCCGACAGCACCACGAACTCGTCGCCCTCCTTCACCAGGCCCATCGCGATGCCAGCGACCGGCGCCTTGATCGGCACGCCCGCGTCCATCAGCGCCAGCGAGGAACCGCAGACCGAGGCCATCGACGAGGAACCGTTCGACTCGGTGATCTCCGAGACCACGCGGATCGTGTACGGGAATTCCTCCATCGACGGCATCACCGCCAGCACGCCGCGCTTGGCGAGGCGGCCGTGGCCGATCTCGCGGCGCTTCGGGCCCATCATGCGGCCGGCTTCACCGACCGAATAGGGCGGGAAGTTGTAGTGGAACAGGAAGTGTTCCTTGTACTCGCCGGCGACCGCGTCGATCACCTGGCCGTCGCGGGCGGTGCCGAGGGTCACGGCGACGATCGCCTGGGTCTCGCCGCGGGTGAACAGCGCCGAGCCGTGCACGCGCGGCAGGATGCCGACCTTCGAGGTGATCGGGCGGACGGTGTCCAGCGCGCGGCCGTCGATGCGGACCTTGGTCTTGAGGACCGATTCGCGCATGGTCTGGTACTCCTGCTCGCCGAATTCCTTCGACAGCTCGCCGGCGGACCAGGCGTTGGCTTCGGCGTGCGGGGTCAGCGCCTCGAGGATCGCCTTCTTGAGCTTGGAGATCGCGTCGCGGCGCTCGAGCTTGTCGCGCACCTGGAAGGCGCTGGCCAGCTGCTCGCCGACCGCGGTGCGGATCGCCGAGACCAGGCCTTCGTTGGCGGCCGGCGGCTGCCAGTCCCACTTCGGCTTGCCGGCTTCGGCCACCAGTTCGTTGATGGTGGCGATCGCGACCTGCATCTGCTGGTGGCCGAACATCACCGCGCCCAGCATCACGTCTTCCGACAGCTCCTTCGCTTCGGACTCGACCATCAGCACTGCGTTGGCGGTACCGGCCACGACCAGCTCCAGGTCCGAATCGGCCAACTCGCTGGTGGTGGGGTTGAGCAGGTACTGGCCGGCCTTGTAGCCGACCTTGGCGGCGCCGATCGGGCCGTCGAACGGCGCGCCCGACAACGACAGCGCCGCGGAGGCGCCGATCAGGGCGAGGATGTCGCCGTCGACTTCCGGGTTCATCGACATCACGGTGGCGATGATCTGGACTTCGTTGCGGAAGCCGTCCGGGAACAGCGGGCGGATCGGCCGGTCGATCAGGCGCGAGATCAGCGTCTCCTTCTCCGTCGCGCGGCCCTCGCGCTTGAAGAAGCCGCCCGGGATGCGGCCACCGGCGTAGAACTTCTCCTGGTAATCGACGGTGAGCGGGAAGAAATCCTGCCCTTCACGCGCGGTCTTGTTGGCCACGGCGGTGACCAGCAGGACGGTGCCCTCGCACGAGACCACCACCGCGCCGCCGGCCTGGCGGGCGATCTCGCCGGTCTCGAGCGTGATCGTCTGATTGCCGTACTGGAAGCTCTTGGTAACTTTTGCCACTTTGGATTTCCTTGATGACTCTTTCGATGGACCGGCCAGGACCCCTGTCCCGGTCGGGCGGCCGCGTCCACCACGGCCAAAAAAGAACCGCGGCGCATCGCTGCGCCGCGGCGGTGGTCTGGCTTAGCGACGCAGGCCGAGTTTCTCGATCAGCGCCTTGTAGCGCGCCACGTCCTTGCGGTGCAGGTAGTCGAGCAGGCTGCGGCGGCGGTTGACCATCTGCAGCAGGCCGCGCCGGCTGTGGTGGTCCTTCTTGTGCGTCTTGAAGTGCTCGGTCAGGTGCACGATGCGAGCGGTAAGCAGGGCCACCTGCACTTCCGGCGAGCCGGTGTCGTTGGTGCCGCGCGCGTGTTCCTGGATGATCTTGCTGTTGTCGATGGACATGATTGCCTCTGGTCACGAAACCCGCAGACCACGTCGCCGCATCATCGACGCCGGCGTCGTACCGCAAGGGTTCGTCATGGGATGGAGGGAAGGCCGATGGCCCGCCCGGGCTGGATGGAACGCTGAAGTGCTTGAAAAAAGCCGTGGAATTGTAGCCGCTGGCGGCCACCCGGACAAGGTCAGCGGGCCCCGCCGGCGGCGGCCTCGACCGCCCATGTGAACAGCCGCTGGGGCCGCAGGGCACCGTCGACCACCTCGCCCAGCCCCAGCGCCCGGCCGCGCGGACCGAATACCGCCACGCTGCCCGGCGGGTGGAAGTCCCCGTTCACGACCTGGCCCCGGCCCAGCCGCAGGGCCTGGGCCTCGTCCAGGTCCACCGGTGGCCAGGACGCCATGCCGCGTTCCAGCGGCAGCAGGCAGGCCAGCAGGCAGTGGTCGCCGCGGGCAGCCAGCGCCTGCAGCTCGTCCAGGGTCCACATCCGCGGATCGCGGAACGGATCCACCCACAGGCGCCGCAGTTCGGCCACGTGGGCCCCGCAGCCCAGCGCCTCCCCCAGGTCGCGGACCAGGCTGCGCACGTAGGTGCCCGATCCGCACTCGACGTGCAGGCGCAGCTGCGGGGGGACCCCGTTCAGGTCGTCGAGCAGGTCGCTGGCGGATTCGAGCCGGAATTCGTGCACGTCGACCGGGCGCGGCTCTACCTCGACCGGTTCGCCGCGACGGGCCTTGGCGTACAGCGGCTCGCCGCCGCGCTTGAGCGCCGAATAGATCGGCGGCCGCTGCTGGATGCGCCCGGTCAGGGCGGCCAGCGCGGCGTCGATGCCGGGAATGCGCAGCGCCGGCACGGGACGCTCGCGCAGCGGCTGGCCGTCGGCATCGTCGGTGTCGGTGACCACGCCCAGCCGCGCGACCGTGTCGTAGGCCTTGCGCGCCCCGAGCAGGCCGCCGGCGATCTTGGTCGCCTCGCCGAAGCACACCGGCAGCAGGCCGGTGGCGAGCGGGTCGAGGCTGCCGGTGTGGCCGGCCTTCTCCGCCCGGAACAGATGGCGCACGCGCTGCAGCGCCTGGTTGGAACTCAGCCCGCGCGGCTTGTCGAGCAGCAGGATGCCGTCGAGTTTCCTGAACTTCGTGCGGGGGCGGGAGGTCATTCGATGGGATTGTAGGAGGCGGGGGTCGGCCGTGCCCGTCGGTCACCGGCCGTCGCGGCGTGGGGCCCGGGATCCGTCCCGCCCTGCCGGCCGGCGCGCACGCCCGCGGGCAGGAGCGACCGCCGCGGCATTCCCCCGGACGCTACAGGTCGCGCAGCAGCTGGTCGATGCGCTCGCCGCGATCGACCGAATCGTCGTAGTGGAAGTGCAGCTCGGGCACGTGCCGCAGCTTCACCGCCCGCGCCAGGCGGAAGCGGATCTCGTGCGCGACCGCCTTCAGTCCCTTGACCGCCTCGGTCGCACGCTCGGACTGCAGCGCGGTCACGAATACCTTGGCATGCGCCAGATCGCGGGTGACCTCGACGTCCGAGACGCTGACCGACGGCAGGCCGTGCTCGGCCACCGCCTCGCGCACCAGCGTGCCCAGCTCCCTGCGGAGCTGCGCGGCGATACGGTCGGTGCGGGAGAAGGATTTCGTCATCTTGGGTGATTCGCGATTCGTGACTGGTGATTCGGAAGGGCAAGGCGTCGGATCCCGGTGGTGATCGTGTCCTTGCGAATCACGAATCACCAATCACGCGCTGTAACGCAGGGCGTTACAGCGTCCGCTGCACCTCGATGCGCTCGAAGCACTCGATCTGGTCGCCCGGGCGGACGTCGTTGTACGCCTTGACCGCGATGCCGCACTCGGTGCCGTTGCGCACTTCCTCGACGTTCTCCTTGAAGCGGCGCAGCGATTCGAGTTCGCCCTCGAACACCACCGTGTTGTCGCGCAGCACGCGGATCGGGCGGTTCTTGCGGACCACGCCCTCGACCACCATCGAACCGGCCACCGCGCCGAACTTCGAGCTGCGGAACACGTCGCGCACCTCGGCGATGCCGATGATCTCCTCGCGGATCTCCACGCCCAGCAGGCCGGACGCCACCTGCTTCACCTGGTCGATCACGTCGTAGATGATCGAGAAATAGCGCAGGTCCAGGCCGCTGTTCTCGATGACCTTGCGCGCCGACGCGTCGGCACGGACGTTGAAGCCGATGATGGTGGCCTTGGCGGTGGCCGCGGCGTTGGCGTCGGACTCGGTGATGCCGCCCACGCCCGAGACGATCACGTTGATGCGGATCTGCTCGTTCGACAGCGCGGTGAGCGCCTGGCGCAGCGCCTCCACCGAACCCTGCACGTCGGCCTTGATGACCAGGTTGAGCTGCTGCTGCGCCTCGCCCTGGCCCATCTGGGCCATGATGTCTTCCATGCGGTTGCCGGCCTGCGCCACCAGGCGCAGCTCGCGGCGCTTGGCCTCGCGCTGCTGGGCGACGTCCTTGGCCAGGCGCTCGTCGGCGACCACGACGAAGTCGTCGCCCGCGTCCGGCACGCCGGACAGGCCCAGCACCTGCACGGGGATCGACGGGCCGGCGGCCTGGACCTGCGAGCCGGTCTCGTCGAACAGCGCACGCACGCGGCCGAACTGCACGCCGCACACCAGGTAGTCGCCCCTCGAAAGCAGGCCCTGCTGCACCAGCACGGTCGCGACCGGGCCGCGGCCCGTGTCCAGCGAGGATTCGATGACCGTGCCCGTGGCACGGCCCTCGGCCACGGCACGCAGTTCCAGCACCTCGGCCTGCAGCGAGATCGCGTCGAGCAGGTTGTCCACGCCCTGCCCGGTCTTGGCCGACAGCGGCACCATCTGGGTGTCGCCGCCGAAGTCCTCGGCCACCAGGTCGTGGGCCAGCAGTTCGTTCTTGATCCGCTCCGGGTCGGCGTCGGACTTGTCGACCTTGTTGATCGCCACGATCAGCGGCACCTTGGCCGCCTTCGCGTGCTGGATCGCCTCGATCGTCTGCGGCATCACGCCGTCGTCGGCCGCGACCACCAGCACCCCGATGTCGGTCAGCTTGGCGCCGCGCGCGCGCATCGAACTGAAGGCCGCGTGGCCGGGCGTATCCAGGAAGCTGATGACGCCCTTGTCGGTCTCGACGTGGTAGGCGCCGATGTGCTGGGTGATGCCGCCGGCCTCGCCGGTGGCGATCTTGGTGCGGCGGATGTAGTCCAGCAGCGAGGTCTTGCCGTGGTCGACGTGGCCCATGATGGTCACCACCGGCGGACGCGCCACCGCGTCGCCCTGCACGTCCTCGACGTGGGCGAGCAGCTCGGACTCCGCGTCGTTGGCCTCGGCCGCGACCGCCTTGTGGCCGAGTTCCTCGACCACCAGCACGGCGGTGTCGTGGTCGATGGTCTGGGTGAAGGTGGCCATCACGCCCATCTTGAACAGCGCCTTGACCACGTCGCCGCCCTTGAGCGCGAGCTTCTGCGCCAGGTCGGCCACGGTGATCGCCTCGCCGATCGCCACTTCGCGCACCACCGGCGCGGTC
>JAEXTE010000036.1 GCA_023453655.1 Pseudomonadota bacterium | reverse complement strand
TGGCGCGCCCCATGCAGGCGGTCGACGCCCTGCACGGTGATGCGCGAGGTGCCGGCGCCCTCGATGCGCGCGCCCATCGCCACCAGGCAGTCCGCGAGGTCGACGATCTCGGGTTCGCGCGCGGCGTTGTCGATCACGGTGGTGCCGTCGGCGAGCGTGGCGGCCATCAGCACGTTCTCGGTGGCGCCGACGCTGACCATCTCGAAATCGACGTGGCCGCCGCGCAGCCGGCCGGCGCGTGCCTTGATGAAGCCGTGCTCGACCGCGATCTCGGCGCCCAGCGCCTCCAGCGCCTTGATGTGCAGGTCGACCGGGCGCGAACCGATCGCGCAGCCGCCGGGCAGCGAGACCTCGGCCGCACCGTGGCGCGCCAGCAGGGGGCCGAGCACCAGCACCGAGGCGCGCATGGTGCGCACCAGCTCGTACGGCGCCAGGTGGCTGTCGACGGTCGAGGGATCGACGCGGACGACGCTGGCGGCCTGGTCGTGGCCGATGCCCGCGCCCAGCCCGCCGAGCAGGCGCGCGGTGGTGCGCACGTCGTGCAGGTGCGGGACGTTGGCGATCTCCACCGGCTCGTCGGCCAGCAGGGTCGCGCACAGGATCGGCAGGACCGCGTTCTTGGCCCCGGAGATGCGCACCTCGCCCTGCAGCGCGGCACCGCCGGACACGATGATCTTGTCCATCAGGCGCGCGCCGCCTCGTCGGGGGTCAGGGTCTTGAGCGCGAGCGCGTGGATTTCCCCGCCCATGCGCTCTCCGAGGGTGGCGTAGACCATGCGGTGGCGGGCCAGCGGCAGCTTGCCGGCGAAGGCCTCGGAGACCACCAGGGCCTCGAAGTGCACGCCGTCGTCGCCGGACACTTCGACGCGGGCGCCGGGCAGGCCCTGCTGGATCAGATCGCGGATGAAATCGGGGGTCACGTGGGGATTCCTGACTGAAGCGCGCATGAGCCGGCCGCCTTCGTCGGCCGCGAGGTGGGGCATTGGCCCCGGCTAGCGCCTAAAATGAACGGCTTAGGTTATCGGAAAGCCCGGCCACCGGATATGGCAAGCTCACCCACATCGCCGACCGAGGCGGTCGATTTCGCGCACAGCGGCCGCCGCGCATTCGCGGTCGAGACGCGCGGGCTGGAGGCCGTCGCGGCCCGCATCGACGGCGCGTTCAGCAGCGCCTGCGCGCTGATCCTGGCCGGCACCGGGCGGGTGGTCTGCACCGGCATGGGCAAGTCCGGCCATGTCGCGCGGAAGATCGCCGCGACCCTCGCCTCCACCGGCACCCCCGCCTTCTACATGCACCCGGGCGAGGCCGGCCACGGCGACCTGGGCATGGTCACCGACGCGGACATCGTCCTGGCGATCTCCTACTCGGGCGAGTCCGACGAGATCCTGACCCTGCTGCCGGCGCTCAAGCGCCAGGGCAACCCGCTGCTGGCCATGACCGGGCGGCCCGGATCCACCCTCGCCGCCGCGGCGGACGTCCACCTGGACGTGAGCGTGCCCGAGGAAGCCTGCCCGCTGCACCTGGCGCCGACCGCCAGCACCACGGCCACCATGGCCATGGGCGACGCGCTGGCCGTGGCCCTGCTGGAGGCGCGCGGCTTCACCGCCGACGATTTCGCCCGTTCGCACCCGGCCGGCGCGCTCGGCCGCCGCCTGCTGCTGCACATCGGCGACGTGATGCATACCGGCGAGGAGGTGCCGCGCGTGTCCGGCGACGCCTCGCTCGGGGACGCCCTGCTGGAGATGAGCCGCAAGCGGCTCGGCGTCACCGCCGTGGTCGACGACGACGGCGTGCTCCTGGGCCTGTACACCGATGGCGACCTGCGCCGCACCCTGGGCGACCGCAGCGTCGACGTCCACGCCACCCCGATCGCCGATGTGATGACCCGCAACCCGGTCACGATCGACAGCGATGCGCTCGCGGTCGAGGCGGCGCGGCTGATGGAAACCCGCAAGATCAATGCCTTGCTGGTGCTGGATGCGGGGCGCCGCGTGGTCGGCGCGCTCAACGTCCACGATCTGTTGCGCGCCCGCGTGGTCTGATCGCGGTGTTCGCGGTTCGCGGCCGGTACAGGCCCGGACCGGTCTGCTGTCCCTGCTCCACCCCATCGAGGAACGACGTGCCCCACCACCGCCCCGATTATCCCGCCGACCTGGTCGAACGCGCCGCCCGCATCCGGCTGGCCTGTTTCGACGTGGACGGCACCCTGACCGACGGGCGGCTGTGGTTCGACGAGGACGGCCGCGAGTCCAAGGCCTTCAACGTGCTCGACGGCCAGGGTCTGGTGCAGCTGCGCAAGGCGGGGATCACGGTGGCCTTCGTCACCGCCCGCAACAGCCTGGTGGCGGCCAACCGCGCGCGCGACCTCGGCGCCGAAGCGCACGTGGACGTGCGCGACAAGACGGCCTGCGTCGAGGAGATCCGCGAGCGCCTCGGTCTGTCGCGCGAGGAGGTCGCCTTCATGGGCGACGACCTGCCCGACCTCGACGTGCTGCGCCTCGCCGGCCTGGCGGTCGCGCCAGCCAGCGTCCACCACTGGATCCTCGACCACGTGCACTGGGTGACGCCGTCGCGCGGCGGCGAGGGCGCGGCGCGCGAGCTGTGCGACCTGATCCTGCATGCCCAGGGCCGCATCGCCGCCTTGCTCGAGGATCGCGAAGGATGAACTGGCGGCTGTGGATCATCCTGGCGCTGCTGGCCGGCGCCCTGCTCAGCGGCTGGTTCGCCTGGCGCGACGGCGACGCCACCGCGGACACCGACGGCGCCGCCGGCCTGCGCTCGGACTACATCCTGCGCGACTTCGAGGTCGTGACCCTGGACAGCGACGGCCAGGAGTCGTTCTCGCTGCGCGCTCCCGAACTCCACCAGACCCCCGGCGCGCGCACCCTGGAACTGGCCACGCCGCTGTTCCTGATGCCCGACCAGCACGGCAGCCGCTGGGAAGTGCGCGCCGAGACCGGCTGGGTGAACGAGAAGAGCACGCTGATCCAGCTGCGCGGCAACGTCGTCGCCGACAGCCCGATGGGCGCGACCCGCCCCACCGTGGTGCGCACCGAGCAGCTGGACGTGCATCCCGAGGACAACCGCGCCACCTCGCGCGCTGTCGTGACCATCACCACCCCCGGCACTACAATGCGCGGTACCGGGATGGAGGCCGATCTGGCCAGCAAGCGCATCCAGCTCCTGTCCAAGGTGAGCCTCAACAATGACCCCACACGCCGCTAAGCTGGTCCTGGGCCTGGCCGTCGTCGCCGTGTCCGGCGCCGCCCTGGGCAAGACCTCCGACCGCCAGCAGACCATGCAGGTGCAGGCCAACCGCAGCGACTGCACGGTGACCGAGTCCGGTCCCTGCGTGCTGACCGGCAACGTCCACATCGTCCAGGGTTCGCTGGTGATCGACGCCGCGCGCGCCGACCTGCGCCAGGCCGACGGCGAGATCCGCGCGGCCAAGCTCACCGGCTCGCCGGTGCGGCTCAAGCAGGACATGGACAACGGCGGCACCATGAACGCGACCGCCGCCCAGGTCGACTACGACCTGGCCCAGGACACGGTGGTGTTCACCGGCAAGGCAACGGTGCAGCAGCCCGGCCGCGGCAGCATCGCCGGCGAGCGCATCGTCTACAACATGCGCACCGGCCAGGTGCAGGGCGGTGGCGGCAGCGAAGGCGGCCGCGTGACCCTGCAGTTCGAGCCGCGCAACCGCGCGCAGCCGGGCGAGACCCCGCCGGCCGGCAACCGCAACGACCGGAACGACGACTGATGCTCGTCGCCGAGGGGCTGCGCAAGCGCTACCGCCAGCGCGAGGTCGTCCGCGACTTCGGCCTGACCCTGGACGCCGGCGAGGTGGTGGGACTGCTGGGCCCCAACGGCGCCGGCAAGACCACCTGCTTCTACATGATCGTGGGCCTGGTGCCGGCCGACGAAGGCCGGATCGTGCTCGACGGGCATGACATCACCGCCGAACCCATGCACCAGCGCGCGCGCCGCGGCGTCGGCTACCTGCCGCAGGAGCCCTCGGTCTTCCGCAAGCTCAGCGTGGCCGACAACATCATGCTGGTGCTGGAGCTGCGCGAGAACCTGGACCGCGCCGGCCGCAAAGGCGAACTGGAAAGCCTGCTCGACGAACTGCAGATCACCCACGTGGCCGACCAGATCGGGGCCAGCCTGTCGGGCGGCGAACGTCGCCGCGTCGAGATCGCGCGCGCCCTGGCCGCGAAGCCGCGCCTGATCCTGCTCGACGAGCCCTTCGCCGGCGTCGACCCGATTTCGGTCGGCGAGATCCAGCGCATCGTCGAGCACCTCAAGGACCGCGGCATCGGCGTGCTGATCACCGACCACAACGTGCGCGAGACCTTGGGCATTTGCGACCGGGCGTATATCCTCAACGAGGGGGGTGTGCTCGCGCAGGGGGCTCCGGACACGCTTCTCGCCAATCCAGACGTGCGCCGGGTCTACCTCGGGGAATCCTTCCGGCTGTAGCCGCGCGCGTCGTCCAGGGGATCCACGGACGATGAAGCCGCGCCTCCAGACATCGCTGGGCCAACACCTGGTCCTGACGCCACAGCTGCGGCAGGCCCTGCACCTGCTGCAGTTGCCGGTGATCGAGCTGGAGGCGGAGATCGCCGCGGCGGTGGAAAGCAATCCGCTGCTGGACTGGGCCGACGACGCGCCCCCGCTGTCCGCCCCGGGCAAGGACGAGGCGGCCGGTCCGGCCAGCGCCGAGCCCGCGGATGCCGACGGGGCCGGCGACTGGGACCAGGCGGCGGCCGACTGGGCCGACAGCGGCTTCGACTACGGCGCGGGCGGCGCCCGCGGCGGCGAGGACGACGAGGGCGACGCGGCCAGCCGCATGGTCCAGTCCGAGACCCTGCACGACCACCTGGCCTGGCAGCTGCACCTGAGCCACCTGTCGCCGCGCGACCTGCAGATCGGCGCCGCCCTGATCGACGCCATCGAGGACGACGGCTACCTGCGCGCGCCCTTCGCCGAGATCGCCGCGGCCCTGCATCCCGGGCCGCGCCCGGGCGACGACGAGATCCTGGCCGTGCTGCGCCAGATCCAGCGCGTCGACCCGGTCGGCGTCGGCGCCCGCGACCTCGCCGAATGCCTGTCCATCCAGCTCGAGACCCTGGCCGCCGACACGCCCGGGCGCGCCCTGGCGCAGCGCATCAGCGCCAGCCTCATCGACCGCCTGCCGCGGCTGGGGGTCCCGGGGGTGTGCGAGCAGCTGGGCTGCAGCACCGGCGAGGCCGAGACCGCCCTCGCGCTGCTGCGGTCGCTCGACCCCAGGCCCGGCTCGCAGGTCGGCGACCTGCCCTCGGACAACTACGTGGTCCCGGACTGCGTGATCGTGCGCCGCAACGGCGTGTGGCAGGCGATGCTGGCCAACGGTTCGCTGCCGCGGCTGACCATCCACCAGGCCTACGAGCGCATGATCCGACACGCCAGCGGCGAGGACGCGGGCTACCTGCGCGGCCGCCTGCAGGAGGCGCGCTGGCTGCTCAAGAACCTCGAGGCGCGCGGCGAGACCCTGCTCAAGGTGGTGCGCTGCCTGATCCGCCAGCAGTCCGGCTTCCTGGAATTCGGCGCGCGCGCCCTGCGCCCGCTGACCCTGCGCGCGGTGGCCGCGGAGATCGGCATGCACGAATCGACCGTGTCGCGCGCCGTGGCCCGCAAGTACGTGCACACTCCGCGCGGCACCATCGCCCTGCGCGACTTCTTCGCATCGGGCATCGAGACCGGCGGCGGCGGGGAGGCCTCCAGCGTGGCCATCCAGCAGATGATCCGCGGCCTGATCGAGGCCGAAGACCCGCGCAAGCCGCTGTCGGACGCGCGCCTGGCCGAGTCGCTCAAGGCCGCCGGGGTGCCGGTGGCGCGCCGGACCGTGGCCAAGTACCGCGAGGCCATGCACATCGGCGCCTCGCACGAACGCATAAGAATCAATTGAAACGCTTTCCCCGGCGCCTGTCCATGATCGCTCCGGTCGCCCCGGCCGGAACGCTGCGTTAACCTGTCTTCAACCCGCGGCAACCCGCTTTGGGCGATGCTGGGGTCCCCAGACAGGAGGTAGCCATGCAGATCCAGACCTACGGCCACGACATCGAAGTGACCCCGGCCCTGCGCGAGTACGTGGAGACCAAGCTCGAGCGGCTGGGACGCCACGTCGAACGCCCGTTCGAGGTGCGCGTGCAGCTCTGCATGGACAAGCCCAACCACAAGGCTGAAGCCAACCTCACCCTCGCCGGGAAGGCGCTGCACGCCGACGCCAGCGCGGTCGACATGTACGCCGCGATCGACCTGCTCGCCGACAAGCTCGACCGCCTGCTGCTCAAGCACCACAAGAAGCAGAGCGAACACCACCGCGGCGCCAGTGCCGTACGCGACGGCAGCTTCGGCTGAGCAGGGAGCGCGACCGCCATGCCCTGGACCGACCTGCTCGACGCGGGGCGCATCGTGGTGCTGGACGACGCCGGCACCCGTGCGCAGGTGCTCGACGCCGCCGCACGCCTGCTGTGCGGCGACGCGCCGTCGGCCCAGGCGCGCGCGCTGTCCGAGGCGCTGCAGGAGCGCGAGGCCCTGGCCAGCACCGCGATCGGGCATGGCGTGGCCATCCCGCACGCGCGTGGCGAGGGCCTGGAAGTACGCGCGGCCTTCCTGCGCCTGGCCCGACCGGTCGATTTCGGCGCGCGCGACGGCGCGCCGGTCGACCTGGTCTTCGCGATGACCGCCAACCACGACCGCCCCGAACTGCATCTGGAGCACCTGGCCGGCGTGGCGGCGGGGCTGTCGGACCCGGACCTGCGCGAGCGCCTGCGCGC
>JAEXTE010000226.1 GCA_023453655.1 Pseudomonadota bacterium | reverse complement strand
CCTGAGGCGACCGCCAGCTGCAGCTTGCCCGCGCCCGCGCGCAGCGCCGCTTCGCCGGCCAGGCGCACCGCACCCACCAGGTCGCGTCGCCCGCCCACCACCAGCACGCGGCCGCGCTGTTCCTTGTCGCCGCCCTGCGCCGCGCCGGGCAGCGGCCAGGCGCGCAAGCGCGCTGCATCGAGCGTGTCCGCGCGCGATCCGCGGACGGTTCGTTTCACCGCGGCCCCGCGGGCACGTCGGCCGCCCCGGTGACCGGCGTGCCGGCCTCGCGCAGCGGCAGCGCCATGTTGGCGACTTCCAGGCGGAAGCGCGCATCGGGCGCGTCGCGGTCGATGGCGTAGCTGGTGACCGAGCAGTTGGGTACGTCGGCCTGCCGGTCGATGCCGAGGATCTCGGCCTCGTCCATGCACTCGAGCAGGTAGCGGAAGCAGTTGACGATCACCTGGTGGGCCACGATGAGCACGCGCTCGCCCACGTAGTCGCGGCGCAATACCTCGACCACGCTGCGCAGGCGCAGGATCACGTCGCACCAGCTCTCGCCGCCCGGCGGGCGGAAGTAGAACTTGCCCACGCTGGCGCGCTGCTCGGCCAGCTCGGGGAATTTCGCGCGGATGCCGGCGGTGGTGTAGCCATCGAGCACGCCGAACTCCTTCTCGCGCAGGCGTTCGTCCACCAGCACCTCGTCATCCGGCGTGCCGAGCGCGCGCGCCACCGCCTCCATGGTCTGGCGCGAGCGCACGAAGGGCGAGCTCATCAGGGTGGTGGGCCGCATCGACGCGGGCAGCTGGGCGAACCACTCGCCCAGCGCGCGCGCCTGCTCCTGGCCGAGCGCCGACAGCGGCGTGTCGGCATCGCGCGTTTCCAGGTCGATCAGGTGGTGGGCCGCCAGTTCGGCGCGGTCGCGGGCGACGTTGCCAGCGCTCTGCCCGTGGCGGACGATCCAGAGGCGGTCGGGCCAGTCGGTGTGTCGAAGTCGGGCCATGGCGCGATGTGGCGTGGGGCGGTCCAGCTTCGCCAGCACGACGTCAACGGCGCGCGAATCGCGATGCGCCCACGCACCCGCCCATCCCCGCGTCCCTGCGGGGATGGGCGCAGCCGGTTACTCGATGTCCGCGTCGTCCGCGCTCATCGCGATCTTCTGGGTCTTGGCCATGGTGCCTTCGGCCTTGCCCAGCTCGACGCCCGTGACCGGATTGGAGGCCGGGTCGGAGGCGGTGCGCTCCGCCATCGCCAGCACCACGCGCTCTTCCATCGGCGAGAGCACGATGCTCGGCACGCCGTCGCCGCCGTCCACCGCGGTGAACTGTTCGGGATCGGAGACGAAATCGAAGTTGTCGTCGCTGTTCCAGGGCCCGCGCATGTCGCCCTCGCCCTGCGAGGTGTTGACGTACATCTCCTCGAACTGCGGCATGCCGCCCAGCTTGCCCGGCGGGAAGTTCGGCTCGATCGAGTACAGCGCCTTCTCGAACGACTTCAGGTGCGCCATCTCGCGCGTCATCAGGAAGGTCAGCGCGTCGCGCACGCCCGGGTCGTCCGTGACGTTGATCAGCCGCTCGTACACGATCTTGGCGCGCGCCTCGGCCGCGATGTTCGAACGCAGGTCGGCCGTCGGCTCGCCGATGCTGTCGATGTAGCCGGCGTTCCACAGCTGGCCGCCGGAGTTGATCAGGGCCGGGCCACCGCCGTACAGCACCTGGGTCACGTGCGAGTCGTTGCCCTCGCCCTGCAGCGACCGGAACAGTTCGGCCTCTTCCTCGACCGCCTCGGCCAGGCGGCCCTTGGCACCCTTGTTGAGCATCGCCACCAGCGAACCGATCACTTCCAGGTGACTCAGCTCCTCGGTGGCGATGTCGAGCAGCATGTCCTTGCGGCCCGGATCGTCCTCGGAGATGGCCTGGGTGAAGTAGCGCATCGCCGCGGCCAGCTCGCCCTGCGGGCCGCCGAACTGTTCGAGGAGGAGATTGGCGAGGGCCGGATTGGGGGCGGCGACGCGGACCGTGTACTGCAGGCGCTTGTTGTGGGTGAACATCGATTGCTCCTGACGCGCTGGGGGAAGGCCAGGGATAGCCGGGCGCCCGCGCGGTGCTTCGGGTGCCGGGATCCACGGGGAGCAACGAAACTATCGGCACGCCGGCAATGGCAGCGTGAATTGACGCGTCCCGCATGCGGGCGCCCTGCGTTCAGCACGTTCAGGCGCATCAAGGTGCGACGCGCACCTGCGGATTCATTCGTCGAGCGCGGCGGCAAGCGGCGCGAGGTCCTCGATGGACACCGGACGTACCACGCGCGCCAGTTCCTCGCCTGCACGCAGCACGATCAGGGTCGGCCACAGCTTGACGCCGAACGCGCGGCCGAGCGGCTTGCCGCGCCCGTCCTCGACCTTCACATGGATGACGTCCGTGTACCCCGCCAGCAGGGTGCGCAGCGCCGGTTGGGCGGCGCGGCAGTGGCGGCACCACGGCGCACGGAACTCGAGCAGGACCGTGCCCGGCGCCGCGTCGAGGTGGGCGCGCGCC
>JAEXTE010000219.1 GCA_023453655.1 Pseudomonadota bacterium | reverse complement strand
GCGCTCGCGCGGGGCGGCCGGGCGGCATGCGCGCCGCAGCAGCAGCGCGAACATGCTCATGCCGGCGTCGACCGCATGCGCACCAGCTCCCGGAGGTGGCCATCCAGGTCCTCGAAGCCGTGCGCGTACATGAAGCCATGGTCCTGCGGCGTGCGGTGCGCACCCCCACCGGCGGAGAGGGCACGCGCTGCCAGGTCGTCGACCTCGGCCTCGCGGTCGCCGGACAGGCGGACCAGCGCCTCGGCGTGGCTGCGCGCATCGGCGATGCGCCGGTCGGTGAAGGCCTGGAAGAACGGCTCGACCCGCAGCATCACGAGGATGCCGTCGGCGACGCCGCGCAAGTTGCCCTGTCGTCGGCGAACCGCGGATCGAAGTGGAAGCCGGGCGCGGTGAAGAAAGCGACCGAAACGGACAGCTCCCTGACCGGGAGGTTGACGAAGATCTGGCGCGACATGGCGTGTCCCGTGGGCGGAGGGTGCGACGCGGCCTGCCCGCATCGCCTGTCCCGACGACGAGCGGGCGGCGCGTGGATCGACACCGGTTCACGCCACTGCCGCGGATGCCGGCGTAGGCTGGCGCCCCATCCGGGCACCCGCAGGACCGGCAAGGAGATCGCGATGCGCACCGTCATTCCCCTGTTGCCGCTGTTGTTCGCCTTGGCGGCCTGCGCCTCTCCGCCGCCCGGCGCCGCGGCCACCGACCCGGACTCGGCCGGCGCGGTCGATGCGCAGGCATTGGGCGCGCACGGCTGGCGCCTGGCCTCGGCCACCGACGCCGGCGGACGGCGCATCGACGCGCTGTTCCCCGATGCGGCGGCGCCATTGCGGTTCGCGTTCGCGGACGGGCGGATCGCGGTCAGCGGCGGCTGCAACCGCCTCAGCGCCGCCTACACCCTGGACGGCGGGACGCTGCAGGTCGGACCGGCGGCCCAGACCAAGATGTTCTGCGCCGGCGGCGTGCTGATGGCGGCCGACGAAGCCGTCGCAGCACGACTGCAGGGTGCGCTGTCGGCCAGCCTGCAGGACGGTCGCCTGGTGCTGTCGACCGCGGGCGGCGACCGGCTGGTGCTGGAGGCGGCGGCGGGACCGTAGCCGACCCGCCCTTCCCCGCTCCGATAAGCCGGCCGGCGTCGACGATGCGACGCCCGGTGCATTCGGGTCGCCGCTGGGTCTGCCCGCGCCATGGGCACCCGCTCGACGGCGCAGTCATCGCCGCGCCCGGCACGGCGCGCGGGTCAGCCGCCCGCGGCGGGATTGAGCGTATAGGTGCCGTAGATCGCGGCTTCGGCCAGCACGTGGCCCTGCATCGCGCGCAGCACGTCACCGGCGCCGAACTTCTCCGGCAGCGGCAGGGTGTCGAGGTCGAGCGCGAACACGCGGAAGAAATAGCGGTGCACGCGCAGGTCGTTGGGCGGCGGATACGGACCGTCGTAGCCGAAATAGTCGCCGCCCATGTCGGCATCCCCGGCGAACCAGCCGGTGTAGTCGTTCAGGCCTTGGCGCGCGCCCGACGGTCCGGCCGGCACGCGCTTGCCGCCCCGGTCGATGCCGTCGCTGCAGCTGCCTGCGGCGATCTCGCGCACGGTCGCCGGAATGTCCGCCATGGCCCAGTGCACGAAATCGCCGCGCGGATGCGCCACCGGGATCTCGACGCCGGCTTTCCCGGCGAGCGACGGATCGGTGGGCGCGTCGGTGTCGATGCACAGCAGCGCGAACGAACGCGCGCCCTCGGGCGCGCCGTCCCAGGCCAGGTGCGGATTGCGGTTGCCGCCGAATCCGCCAGCGGCGCCCATGGCGAACTCCGCCGGGATCGGGCCACGGTGCGCGAAGCTGTCGCTGCGGATCTGCATCGCAAGACCTCCCAGAAGGATCAGTCTTCAGGATAGCCCAGCGCCTTGGCCGCGGGCGCCAGCAGGGCGAACGGTTCGGCCAGCACGTCGGCATAGTGGCGCCAGTGGCCCGGCGCGAAGTGCATGCGCGACAGCGGACGCCCGGCGGGTACGAGCTGGATGCCGGTGGCCTGCGAAACCGACGCCGCCAGCCCGGCCTCGTCGCTCTCGATACCGTCCAGCCGCAGCAGCGCGACGCGGTACAGCCCCGCCGCCTCGATCGCGTGCGCCAGGCACCGGCCCAACCAGTGCGCGGCTTCGCGCATCGAGGGCATCGCCAGCTGCATCGGCGAACCGAATGCGGCCCACTGCAGCAGCATGTCGCGCGGATCGCGTACCACGAACAGCAGCGCGCCGGCCGGCACCTCCGGACGCAGCACGCGCAGCAGCGCGTTGTCCCACCACACCAGCCACTCGATCGCGTGCGTGCCCTCGGCGCCGCGCGCCTGCAGGGTGGTGCGCCAGTCGGCCGCGGCCTGCGCCGGATCGAGGTCGCCGCTCCACAGGCGGGCGACGCTGCCGAAACGCTGGAACACGTCCGAAGGCGCCGACTGCGTGAAACGGTCGCTGCGGAAGCCGCGCACGCCCGAAAGGATCGTCGCCACGTTTTCCACGCACGAGCCCGGCGGACCCCACAGGAACAACGTGTGGATGGCGCCCTCGGCCTGTTCCGCCACGGGCCAAGGCGCAGCGCCGGGCTCGCCGGCCAGCGGACTGGACGCGTGCAGCGGCAGCAGGCCATGCGCGCGCTGCGCGCCCAGCGTCTCCCAGCGCATGGCCGCATCGGCGTAGCGTCCCGCGCCGTCCTCGAGCAGCGCCAGCCATCCCGACAGCGCATCGCGCGCGGATGCGTCCGTCGCCGCCTCGAGCAATGCGGCGACATGGGCCACCGCACCGGCCGGATCGCGCCGCTGCAGCACCTGCACGATCACCGAATGCGCGGCCGCGCTGTCGGGCGTGCGCGCGGCCAGCTCCCGCGCGAGCGCCAGCGCGCCGTCCTCGTCGCCGGCCTGCAGGGCCACGCCCATGCGCGCCTCCTGCGCCTCGCGGGAATCGGGCAGCGCCGCAGTCCAGCGCTCCACCACGTCGCGTGCCTGCGCAATGTCTCCGCTTTCCACAGTCAGGCGCGCCCGCCACAGCGCGGGACTCGCAGGTTGCTCCGCCAGGAGGGCGTCGAGCCCTGCGCGCGCGCCGTCGCGGTCGCCGAGCTGCCGCCATGACGCCATCGCAGCCGCGAGCGTGCGTGCATCGTGCGGCTGGGCCGCCAGCACCCGCTGCAGCCAGGCCAGGGC
>JAEXTE010000209.1 GCA_023453655.1 Pseudomonadota bacterium | reverse complement strand
GCGAGGATCCACTTCTCCGCGTCGGTGGCCGGTGCGTGCGCGCCCGAGGCCACGTAGCCCTCGGTGTTCATCAGCACGAAGCGGGTGGCGTTCCACAGCTTGTTGCAGAAGTTCTTGTAGCCCTCGGCGCGGCCGAGGTCGAACTTGATGTCGCGGCCGGGGCCGGCCAGCGCCGCCATGGTGAAGCGCAGCGGGTCGGCGCCGTGCGCGGCGATGCCCTCCGGGAATTCCTTGCGCGTGGCCTTCTCGATCTTCGGCGCGTCCTTGGGCTTCATCAGGCCGGTGGTGCGCTTGGCGACCAGCGCGTCGATGCCGATGCCGTCGATGATGTCGAGCGGGTCGAGGATGTTGCCCTTGGACTTGGACATCTTCTGGCCGTCCTTGTCGCGGACCAGGCCGGTGATGTAGACGTCGTCGAAGGCGACCTTGCCGGTGAGCGCGTCGGTCATCATGACCATGCGCGCGACCCAGAAGAAGATGATGTCGAAGCCGGTGACCAGCACGCTGGTCGGCACGAAGTCGTCGAAGCCGCGCTCGGCCATCGCCTTCGCGTCCGGCCAGCCCATGGTGCTGAAGGGCCACAGCGCCGAGGAGAACCAGGTCTCGAGCACGTCGCCGTCCTGGCGCAGCGGCACGTCGTTGCCGATGCCGCCGCGGGCGCGCGCATCGGCCTCGTCGCGGCCGACGTAGATGTTGCCGGCCTCGTCGAACCAGGCGGGAATGCGGTGGCCCCACCACAGCTGGCGGCTGATGGTCCAGTCCTGGATGTTCTCCATCCAGTGGCGGTAGGTGTTGATCCAGTTCGGCGGCACGAACTTCACCTGGCCCGACTCGACCAGCTCCATGCCGCGGCGGCCCATCTGGTCCATGGCCACGAACCACTGGTCCGTCAGGTAGGGCTCGATCACCTGGCCGCTGCGGTCGCCGCGCGGCACCTGCAGCTTGTGCGGCTTCGCCTCGACCAGCAGGCCCTGCGCCTCGAGGTCGGCGAGCACCGCCTTGCGCGCCGCGTAGCGGTCCAGGCCGCGGTACGGCTTCGGCGCCGCGTCGGCGATCGCCGCGGTGTCGGTCAGGATGTTGATCATCGGCAGGCCGTGGCGCTGGCCCACCGCATAGTCGTTGAAATCGTGCGCCGGGGTCACCTTGACCACGCCGGTGCCGAAGGCGCGGTCGACGTAATCGTCGACGATCAGCGGGATGCGGCGGCCGCTCAGCGGAAGCTCGACGCTGGCGTCGTGGAGGGCCGCGTAGCGCGCATCCTCCGGATGCACCATCACCGCGGTGTCGCCGAGCATGGTTTCCGGGCGGGTCGTGGCGACCACCAGGTAGTCGCGTGTCTCGCGCAGCACCTCGTTGCCGTCGGCGTCCACCTCGACGTGCTCGTAGCGGCGGCCGTCGGCCAGCGGGTAGCGGATCGACCAGAGGAATCCGTCCTCTTCCTCGCTCACCACTTCGAGATCGGACACCGCCGTCTGCAGCACCGGATCCCAGTTCACCAGGCGCTTGCCGCGGTAGATCAGGCCCTTCTCGTGCAGGCGCACGAAGGCCTCGACCACCGCCTGCGACGGACCCTCGTCCATCGTGAACACCTTGCGCGACCAGTCGCCCGACGCACCCAGGCGCCGCATCTGGCGCTCGATGGTGTCGCCCGACTGCTGCTTCCACTCCCAGACCTTCTCGATGAAGCCCTCGCGCCCCAGCGAATCGCGGGTTTCGCCGGTGCCGGCGATGGCGAGGTTGCGGCTGACCACCATCTCGGTGGCGATGCCGGCGTGGTCGGTGCCCATCTGCCACAGCGTGCGATAGCCGCGCATGCGGTGGTAGCGGATCAGCGCGTCCTGCAGGGTGTGCTGGAACGCATGGCCCATGTGCAGGGTGCCGGTGACGTTCGGCGGCGGCAGCAGGATGGTGTAGGCCGGGCCGTCGCCGCGCGGCGCGAACGCGCAGCCGGCCTCCCATTCCGCGTACAGGCGGGATTCGAAGCTGCCGGGATCGTAGGAGGGGGCGAGGGTCATGGGCCGGTGATTGGTGGTTCGTGATTGGTGATTCGCAAGAGCAGGTCCGTGGCGGGATGGCGAGCCGCTTTTTTTCGAATCACCAATCACCAATCACGAATCACTGCTTTCCTACATGTCGTACTTGTTGAGCTCGAGCCCCTGCGCCTTGTAGTGCTTCCAGCGCTCGCGCAGCGGGCCGCGCGCGGATTCGTCGGCGGGCACCACTTCCAGCACGCGCTCGAAGCCCCCCGCGACCGGCGCGTCGCGCAGGTTGATCACCAGCGGGCGCATCGGCATGTCGGTGTGCGGCTCGACGATCAGGACCGGGACGATCTCGTCCTCTTCGTCGCGGCCGGCGATCTGGTGCGGGATGTAGGCGTCCCCGCCCATGTCCCAGAGCAGGTCGTCGAGTTCCTCGGCCTGTGCGGTGTCGCGCGCCAGCACCAGCAGCGGCATGTCGGCCTCGTAGGCCTTGCGCACCAGCTCGCAGGCCAGGCGCAGCGGCTGCTCGCGGAAGCGCGGCTTGGCGATCAGGTAGAAGTCGGCGCGGGCCATGGCAGGAAGCGGATGGGGGCCGGGACCGGAGCGCGATCGCGCAGGACTGTCGCTCCGGACCTGGCCTGCCTCAGCGCGCGGCGGCCTCCGCGACGCGCTCGAGCAGCCACTGGCTCAGCAGGCCGACGGGCCGGCCGGTGGCCATGCCCATCTTGCCGTCGCCGCTGGCGCTGCCGGCGATGTCCAGGTGCGCCCAGCGCTGGCCCTCGGTGAAGCGCGAGAGGAAGCAGCCGGCGGTGATCGCGCCGCCCCAGCGGCCGCCGATGTTGTAGACGTCGGCGAAGTTGGACTCCAGCAGGGTCTGGTACTCGTCCCACAGCGGCAGGCGCCAGGCGCGGTCGAAGACCTGCTCGCCGGCGGACAGCAGCTCGGCCGACAGGTCGTCGTGCTTGCTCATCAGGCCCGAGGCGTAGCGGCCCAGCGCCACCATGCACGCGCCGGTGAGCGTGGCCACGTCGACCAGCGCCTGCGGCTTGAAGCGCTCGGCGTAGGTCAGCGCGTCGCACAGGATCAGGCGGCCCTCGGCGTCGGTGTTGCCGACCTCGATGGTCTTGCCCGCCATGCTGGTGATCACGTCGGAGGGGCGGTAGCTGTTGCCGTCGATCGCGTTCTCGACCGCCGGCACGACCACCACCAGGTTGATCGGCAGCTGCATGCCCACCGCGGCGACGAAGGTGCCCATCACGCCGGCCGCGCCGCACATGTCGAACTTCATTTCCTCGATGCCGCCCTGCGTCTTGAGGTTGACGCCGCCGGTGTCGAAGGTGATGCCCTTGCCGCCCAGCACGTAGGGGCGCGCGTCGCCGCCGTTGTTCCACTTCAGCACCACCAGTCGCGGGCGGTTGGCCGAGCCGCGCGCGACGGCGAGCAGGGCGCCCATGCCCAGCTGCTCCATCTGCGCTTCGTCCAGGATCTCGGCCTCGGCCTTGTCGAAGCGCGCGGCGAAGGCCTGCGCCTGTTCGGCGACATAGGCGGGGTTGCAGATGTTCGGCGGCAGGTTGCCCAGCTCGCGCGCGAACTTCACGCCCGCCGCGATGGCCTTGCCCTGCGCCAGCGCGGTCTCGTCGTCGCCCTGCACCGCGAACGCGGCCAGGCCGGTCTCGCCGCGCTTCTTGTTCTTCGCACCGAGGGTGGTGGTGTAGCGGTAGGCGGCGTGGTCGGCGGCGATCACCGCCTGGCGCACGTTCCAGGCCGTATCGCGGTCCCGCACCTTCAGTTCGGACAGGGTGAACAGCGCGTTCTTCACAGGACCCGTACGCAGCGCGCGCACCGCGTCCGCCACCGCCTTGAGGTACTGCGCGACCCCGAACTTCTCCCGCTCGCCCAGGCCCAGCACCAGCACCCGCGGGGCGGCGACCCCGGGCAGGTCGTGCACCAGCAGGCTGCGGCCGGTGGCGCCGGACACATCACCGCGCGCGACCAGGGCGGCAAGCCGGCCCTCGCCGTCGAGCGCCTGCGCGGCCGGGCTCAGCGAGCCGTCGGAGAAGGCGCCTACCACGACGCAGTCGGTGCCGGTCGTGCCCGGAGCCGAGTGGTTCAGGGTGAATTCGAGGGTCATCAATCAGATTCCGAAGGGTATTTACGTACAATCGGCGGCCGCGCGTCGCCAAGGCGCCCGATCCGGCGTCGATGTCAGGTCCGCAGCCGTGGCCGGACGCAATGCCCTAGTCTAATCGAACCCCCCGCCCGATGCCGAAGCTCGACAGCTACCTGTTCCGCGAATTCGCGCAGACCACGTTCGCGGCGCTGGTGGTGCTGATGGTAGTGAGCCTGGGCGGTGTGTTCGCCGACGTACTCAAGGACATCGTGGGCGGCAAGGTGCCGGCCGGGATCATGCTGACCCAGCTGGGCCTGCAGTTGCTCAACTACCTGCCGTTGATCCTGCCGCTGGGCCTGATGCTGGGCCTGCTGATGGGCGTGGGCCGGCTGTATCGCGACAGCGAGGCGCCGGTGCTGGCCTCGGTCGGGGTCGGGCCGCGCCGGCTGCTGCGGCCGCTGCTGATGCTGGTGGTGCCGTTCGTGCTGGTGGTCGGCGCCTGCTCGCTGTGGCTCGGACCGTGGGCGCGCGCCTATTCCCAGCGGATGATCGAGGCCGGCCAGCGCACCCTGCTGGTCTCCGGCCTGGAGGCCGGCCGCTTCGTCGAGCTGCCCGGTGGCAACGGCGTGGTCTACGCCAATTCGATGTCGAGCGACGGTACCTACCTCGGGCGGGTCTTCATCTACAGCCAGGACGAGGGGCGCATGGACATCACCTCGGCCCGCACCGGCACCTTGGCGCTGGACGGCAACACCCGCTACCTCAAGCTCGACGAGGGTTTCCGGGTCGAAGGGCCGATGGACGGAGGCAAGGACTTCCGCCTGATGCGCTACGCCTCCAACGAGGTCCGCCTGCCCGATGCCGACAGCTCCGACCCGGGCAGCGATCCCGAGCTGATGTCGACCCCGGCCCTGCTGGCCGACGGCGGGCGGGAAGCCCAGGCCCAGCTGCATTTCCGGCTGGCGCCGCCGCTGCTGGCGCTGGCCTTCGCCCTGCTGGCGGTCCCGCTGGCGCGCAGTCCGCCGCGCCAGGCGCGGTGGGGCCGGATCATGCTGGGGCTGCTGGCCTACGTGTTCGGGGTGAACCTGATGCTGCTGGGCACGAACGCCCTGGCCTCGGGCAAACTGCCGGTCGCGCTCGGCCTGTGGTGGCTGGTGCTGCCGCTGCTGGCGCTGGCGCTGTGGATGTACTTCGGCGACGGCCGGGTGAAGCGCACGCGGCTGTCGCGCCTTGGCGGGGGCAGCCGATGAGGCCGTTCCCGCGGCTCCATGATCTGCTGGTCGCGCGGGTGGTCATCGGCACCGTGCTGCTGACCTGGGCGGTGCTGACCGGGCTGGACCTGGTGCTGGCGATGGTGGACGAGCTGCGCTCGGTCGGCCAGGGCGGCTACGACTTCCTCAAGGCGCTGAACTACGTGGCCCATACGGCGCCGCGTCGTGCGTACATGATGTTCCCCACCGCCGCGGTCATCGGCTCGTTGATGGGCCTGGGCCAGCTGGCGGCGAGCTCGGAGTTGACCGCGCTGCGTGCGCTGGGCATCTCGCGCCGGCGGCTGAGCCTGTCGGTGGCGCTGCCGCTGCTGCTGCTGACCGGCCTGATGATGGTCAATGCCGAGACGGTCGCTCCCTGGGCGCAGCGCAGCGCCGACATGATGAAGTCGGCGGCGCGCTCCAACGACATGATCGTGGCGCAGTACTCCGGTCTCTGGGCGCGCGAGGGCGACATCTTCCTCAACGCGCAGTCGGGCCGCGAGCGCAGCGAGGGCGGCGAACACTGGCTGGAGCTCGACGACGTGCGCCTGTTCGAGTTCAACGAGGACGGCCGCCTGGCCTCGGTGGCGCGCGCGCGCATCGCCGAGCATCGCGCCGACAGCGGATGGCTGCTGCGCGACGTGACGCGCACCTGGTTCGAGGAACGCGCGGTCAGCCAGACCGAATCGGCCGAGGAACACTGGGAGTCCAACCTCGACTCGGCGACGCTGGCCGCGAACGCGAGCAACATCTGGCGACCGCGCTACATGACCGCCAGCGAGCTGCGCCAGGGCATCGAGTACCGCAAGCGCAACCAGCTCGACGCCAGCGAGTTCGAAGAGCACTACTGGGGCCACTGGTTCTACCCGCTCAACGTGCTGGCGCTGTGCCTGGCGGCGATCCCGTTCGCCTTCGGCAGCCTGCGCAGCGGCGGCCTGGGGCGGCGCCTGTTCGTCGGCGTAGTGTTCGCGCTGGGCTTCTGGCTGCTGCAGACCCAGGTGGTGAAGCTGGCCGCCGTGTACGGCTTCGACTACCGCCTGGCCTACCTGATCCCGCCGCTGGCGATGCTGTCGGTTTCCTGGTTCCTGTTCCGACGGCGGAGTGGGTGAGGAGGGTCTGCTCGCGCGGCACTGCCGCGCAGGCCCTCCGAACGCCTCGCGCGCTGCGCGAGGCCGGATGAGCAAGCGGCGTCTGTGCGGCATTGCCTAGCGCTGCTTGCGAACGCCTCGCGCGCTGCGCCAGGTCGGATGAGCGGGTAGCGTCTGCGCGGCCGGATGAGCGCGTCTGCGAGGCATTGTCTCGCGCTGCCCGCGAACGCCTCGCGCGCTGCGCTAGGCCGGAGCAAGCAGTGTTTGCGAGGCACTGCCTCGCGCTGCCCACGAACACCTCGCGCGCTGTGCGAGGCCGGCTGACGGAGCTGCTCGCACAATGCTGCCGCGTACGCTCTCCGAACGGCTGGCGCACTGTGCGAGGAAGGACGCGGGGCTGCTCGCGCGGTATTGCCGCTAGGCCCTCGGGACGTCCGGCGCGCCGCGTCGGGCGGGATGAGCGGGCAGCGTTTGCGGGGCGCTGCCGCGAGCATGCTCCCGGAATGCCCGGCATGGGCCGGCCGGATGAGCAAGCGGCGTCCAGGGTCCCGTGTTCGCAGGGGCCAGCGTTCGGCAGCCCTGCGACCTGATCCGCCCCCCTCCCAGCCTCCCCCCCCGGTGCGGAGGGCGGGGGAGGGCGTCGCCACGGGGGCGGAAAGTCGGGAAGGGGGGGAGGCGGGAAGTCGGG
>JAEXTE010000177.1 GCA_023453655.1 Pseudomonadota bacterium | reverse complement strand
GGCCGGGTCGCCGGCCATCGCGGACGAGCCCGCAGTCGAGACCGCGCCTGCCGAAGGAGCCACCCAGTGAGCAAGAAGAAGGTGTCGCTGCGCGAGCTCGACGTCAACAACATGGGTTCGTGGCCGCGCGAGTACAAGATCGGTTTCTGCGTGCTGCTGGCCGCCCTGATCTTCGGCCTGCTGTGGTACGTGGTGACGCGTCCCAAGGGGCCGGAGCTGGAGAACCTGGAGCGCAGGGAAGTCGAACTGCGCACGGATTTCGAGACCAAGCAGGGTCGCGCCTCCAACCTGGAGCCGCTCAAGCAGCAGCTCGCGCAGATGGAACAGCAGCTCCAGCAGATGCTGCGCCAGCTGCCCAGCCGCACCGAGATGCCGGCGCTGATCAACGACATCTCGCAGACCGCGCTGGCCACGGGCATCCATAACGAGCTGTTCAAGCCTGGTCCGGAGGCGCCCAAGGAGTTCTACGCCGAGAAGCCGATCGAGCTGAAGATGGTGGGTACCTACCACCAGTTCGGCGCCTTCGTCAGCGGCGTGGCCTCGCTGCCGCGCGTGGTGATCATGACCATGCACGACATCTCGCTGCGTCCGCGCGGCGGCGGCAACAACAACAGCGTCACGGGCATCGGCCCGAACTCGAGCCTGGAACTGGCCGGTACGGTCAAGACCTACCGCTACCTGGACGAGGAGGAGGCTGCGGCCCAGGAACAGGCCGCGGCGGCTGCGGCTGCGGGGGGGGCACACTGATGCGGAACACCAGGAAGGCCGCCGGCGCCGTGGCATGCGTGCTGGCGCTGGCGCTCACCGGCTGCGTGCGCGGGGTGGACAGTACGCCCGGCGACGCGCCCAACCTGCACGAGTGGGTGGCCAACGTGAAGGCGCGCCCGGCACCGCCGCTCGACCCGCTGCCTGTGATGCAGCAGTTCGAGACCTTCGAATACGCCGCCCAGGACCTGCGCGACCCCTTCAGCACCGCGTTCGGCGACGACGGCAGCGGCAGCGGGCCGCGGCCGGACTCCAACCGTCGCAAGCAGGTGCTCGAGCAGTTCCCGCTCGACAGCCTGGACATGGTCGGCACCTTGCATACCGGCCCGTCCATGGTTGCGCTGGTGATGGCACCCGACAAGGTGACCTACCGGGTCTCCCCCGGCGTCTACATGGGCCAGAACGATGGCCGGGTGACCCATGTGCAGGAAGATCGAATCGATCTCGTCGAACTCGTGCCGGATGGCGCTGGCGGCTGGCTGGAACGGCCGGCCTCGGTTGCGCTCGAAGACAATTGATCAGGGGAAGTCAAAGATGACCGTCACCAACGTGCGTAATCGGCAGCCGGCCCGGCGAGCCATCCCGGTCCAGGCCTTGGCGATCGGCCTCTGCGCGGGCCTGCTGTCGGCCTCCGCGGCCGCAGGCGCCCCGGATCTCCGCGGGCATGCACCCGCCCTCCTCGCGGTGGCGCAGGCCGCGGCCGTCGATCCGGCCAAGCAGGTCCCGGGCGCCGTCTCCGTCTCCGCCGTCGATTTCAAGCGCGGCGATGGCGGGGCGGGCAAGCTGATCCTGAGGTTCGACGGAGAGGGCGCGAATCCCGACCTGCGCACCCAGGGATCGAACATCATCGTCAACATCGGCAACGCCTCGATTCCCACGGCGCTGCAGCGCCCGCTCAACGTCACCGACTTCGCCACGCCGGTCCAGCGCATCGACGCGCGCCAGGGCGGCGAAGGCGCGCAGCTGGTGCTGAGCGCGCAGGGCAACTTCGAGCCGATGGCCTACCAGAGCGGTCGCGAGTACGTGGTCGAGATCGTGCCGCGCGCAGCCGCCGCCTCCGACCGTGCCGTCGGCGCCAGCAGCCCGTCGGCCACCACCGCCACGGCGCAGGCCTCGGCCACGCGCGCCTACAGCGGCCGCCCGGTGACCTTCAACTTCCAGGACGTGCCGGTGCGCACCGTGCTGCAGCTGATCGCCGAGGAGTCCAACCTCAACATCGTCGCCAGCGATACGGTGACCGGCAACGTCACGCTGCGCCTGATCAACGTGCCGTGGGACCAGGCGCTGGACATCGTCCTGCAGGCGCGCCAGCTCGACAAGCGCCGCAGCGGCAACGTGGTGTGGGTGGCCCCGCAGGCCGAGATCGCCGCGTTCGAGAAGGCCAAGGAAGATGCGCGCCTGGAGCTCGAGGAACGCGCCGAGATGGTCACCGAGTACATCCCGATCAGCTACGGCAACGCCGAGGACATCGCCAAGCTGCTGACCGAGGAAAGCAAGAACAGCATGGGCAGTGGCGCCCAGGGCGGAGGTCAGGGGCAGCAGGAGAGCCGCGGTTTCCTGTCGCGTCGCGGCAGCCTGAGCTTCGACCGCCGTACCAATACGCTGCTGGTCATCGACATTCCCCAGCGGGTGACCGAGATCCGCAGGCTGGTCACGATGCTGGACAAGCCCGTCGACCAGGTCGTGATCGAAGCGCGAATCGTGATCGCCCAGGAGTCTTTCGCCCGGGATCTGGGGGCGCGGTTCGGTGTGTATGGATCCAAGGACAGGGTGCTGACCTCGGGTAGCATCGCATCCAACCAGTCCTACATCGCATCCTCGAACGCATTTGCCCGCGACCCCGACGACGCCCCATTTCCTTCGTTCGTCAATCCGCTGAATTTCTCGTCTGCGGCCGGCGCGGGTGCCGGGTCGCTGGCGCTGACGATTCTGGGCAACTACGTGAACTGGGACCTGGAGATCTCGGCCCTGCAGCAGGAGGGGCGCGGCGAGGTCGTGTCCAACCCGCGTATCGTCACCAGCAACCAGAAGGAAGCGGTGATTCGTCAGGGCCAGGAAGTAGGCTACCTCACGGTGACCGGCGGGCAGAGCAACAGCATCCCGACGGTCGAGTTCAAGGATGTGTTGCTTGAACTCAAGGTTACGCCGACCATCACCAACGATGGACGGGTGTTCCTGAACATGATGCTGAAGAAGGACGAGGTCGCGGATTTCGTCCAGATCGGTGACGATCTCGGCGAGGTCCCGCTCATCAAC
>JAEXTE010000175.1 GCA_023453655.1 Pseudomonadota bacterium | reverse complement strand
ACCCTGGCCTGGCCGACGCCTGGCTGGCCGACGGCGGCATGCAGCTGCGCCGCGAAGTGGCCGGCGACCTGGCGAAGCTGTCGCGCGGCGAGCTCGCGCCGATCGAGGCCGCGCAGCGCTGGACGGGCGACGAACAGGCCGACCTGCGCCTGCGCCACGCCGCCGACCTGGCACTGGCCGAGGCCGCGGGCTTGACCGCTCCGGCGCGAATCCGGAAGCTGGCCCAGTGGTTCGACGCGGCCAACCGAACGCGCGACCTGCTGCGTACCACGGTGCGCGCGGACCTCGCGGTGGCGGAGCTGCTGCTGTCCTGGCGCGGCGGGGAAGCAACGGGCCAGGCATCCGCAAACACGAGGTATCGATGAACACGACCGCGGGCGGCGCGCGCCAGGGCATCCTGTCGCTGGCGCTGAAGGACAAGGCCCAGCTCTACGGCGCCTACATGCCCTACCTCAAGCACGGGGGCATCTTCGTGCCCACGCCCCGGCGCTACTTCCTCGGCGACGAGGTGTTCCTGCTGCTGACCCTGCCCGAGTCCAACGAGCGCCTGCCCGTGGCCGGCAAGGTGGTCTGGGTGACGCCGACCGGCGCCCAGGGCGCACGCACGGCGGGAGTCGGCGTGCAGTTCGCCGACACGCCGGAGGGCGAGGCGGTGCGGGGCAGGATCGAGACGTTGCTGGCCGGCACGCTGACGGCCGAAAAGCCGACGCACACGATGTGATGCGGGCCACCGGACCGCGCGCGTCCCGCGCCGCCGCCCGGCTGCTGCTGGGCGTCGCCCTGGCGCTGTCCGCGATCGCGCAGGCCGCGACCGCGGACGACGAACGCCGCATCCGCCTGGACGACGGTCATCTGGAGGTCGAGATCGCGGCGGGCATCGGCGGCCGGGTGGTGCACCTGTCGCTGCCGGGCCGCGACAACCTGCTCAAGGTCGGGCCGGCGCTGGCCGCGAAACCCGCGCCGGAACCCTCGGCCGACGGGCCCGACCTGCCTTATTTCGGGCATGAGCTGTGGTTCGGTCCGCAGTCGCGCTGGTGGACCGACCAGGACCTCAATCCGCAGCGCCGCGACGCGGCGGCGATCTGGCCACCCGACCCCTGGCTGGCGCACGCGCGCAATCGCGTCGTCGAACGTTCCGCCCGGCACCTGGTGCTCGAGGGCGTCGCCAGTCCGGTGACCGGGCTGCAGGCCACGCAGCGGTTCCGGCTGTCGGGCACTGCGCCTGCCACGCTCGAGCTCGACGCCGAGGCGGTCAACCGCCGCGACCGCGAGGTGCGGCGCGACCTGTGGTTCAACACCCGCCTGCCTGCCGGCAGCCGCGTCTTCGCGCCCGTGGCCAGGCCAGGGGACGCACGCCTGCGCGCCGATGCCGACAAGGTGTTCGACGGTCCCGTGGCGTGGTGGGAAGACGGGCTGTATTCGCTGCAGCTGGACCCGCCGCCACAGGGCAGGGAGGGGCGGCGCGGCAAGATCTTCATCGCGCCCTCGGCGGGGTGGGTCGCCGGCTTCAACGCGGGCCAGCTGCTGCTGATCCGGTTCGAGCGCCAGCCCGACGCGCTGGTCGATCCCGAGCACGGCCAGGTCGAGATCTACCAGCAGTGGCACGCCGACAATCCGGAGGCCGGCGTGCTGGAGCTGGAAGTCCATGCGCCGCTGCGCAGCCTCGCGCCGGGCGAGACCATGCGCGCCGCGGAGACCTGGACAGTGTTTCCCTACGACGGGCCCGACACGCTGGATGCCCAGCGAACCGCCCTGGAGCAGGCACTGGAGGCGCTGGGCCTGGGCCTGGCCCGCTGACGCGGCGCGGTGCCGGCTGCTGGCCGTTGCCGGCGCCTGTCCGCGTTGAGGGGGCTGTTGGACCGTTGCCATGGGGAACAGGGGCTCCCGTGGATGCCCTTGCCGTCGCACCGCCGCGGGCGGCGCGATCCTCCGCCGGAGACCCCTGCCATGAAAATCCGCACGCCGTTGCTCGCCTGTGCGCTCGCCGCGCTGGCCCTGCCGGCCTGCGACCGGCCCGAAGCGTCCGGGGCACCGGCGACGCCGCAGGTCTCGCCGCCGGAGCTGGCGATGGTCGGCGCCCACCTGCTCGAAGGCCTGGGCGAATACCACTTCCCGGTCACCAGCGCGCACCCGGAGGTGCAGCGCTGGTTCGACCAGGGCCTGATGCTGGCCTACGGCTTCAACCACGACGCCGCGGAACGCTCCTTCCTCAAGGCGACCGAGCTCGATCCCGACTGCGCCATGTGCTGGTGGGGCGCGTCGCTGGTGCTGGGCCCGCACGTCAACGCGGCGATGGATCCGGCCGACCACGCCGATGCCTGGCAGCGCCTGCAGCGCGCTCGCGAACTCGCGCCGGGCGCCAGCGAGCGCGAGCAGGGCTTCATCCAGGCGCTGTCCGCGCGCTACGCGGAGCAGCCGCCCGAGGACCGCCGCGCACTCGACGAAGCCTACGCTGCAGCGATGCGCGACCTCGTGGGCAAGCGCCCGGAGGACAGCGATGCCGCCGTGATGCTCGCCGAGGCGCTGATGGACCTGCAGCCCTGGGACTATTACGACGAGAAACTGCAGCCCAGGGGCCATACCGCCGAGGTGGTGCGCACGCTGGAAACCGTGATGGCCCGCGATCCCGACCACGCCGGCGCGCTGCACCTGTACGTGCATGCGGTCGAGGCCTCGGCCGATCCGCAGCGCGGCGTCGCCGCGGCCGACCGCCTGCGCACCCTGGTGCCGGGCTCGGGCCACCTGGTGCACATGCCGGCGCACATCTACGCCCGGGTCGGGCGCTGGCGCGACGCGGTCGTCGCCAACCAGCGTGCGATCGAGGCCGACGACGCCTACCTCGCGCTCTGCCGCGGCAACAGCCAGGGCGTCTATCCATTGGGCTACGTGCCGCACAACCATCATTTCCTGTGGTTCGCGGCGAGCATGGAAGGCAATGCGGACGTGGCGGAAGCATCCGCGCTGGCGACCTCGGAGCGCACCAACCTGCCCGAGCTGATGCGCCAGCCGGGCTTCGCCGGGCTGCAGCACTACTGGCTCACGCCCTGGTTCGACCGCGTGCGTTTCGGCCGCTGGAACGAGATCGTGGGCGTGGACAATCCGGCGCCGGACCTGCCCTATGTCACCGCGATCTGGCACTACGCGCAGGCGATGGCGGCGATCCGGCAGGCGCGCATCGACGATGCGGAGGCCCACCTCGCAGCGCTGCGGCCGCTGGCGGCCGACCCGGCGATGGAAGGACTGCTGGTCTGGGACCGCTACCCGCTGGCCCATGCCGCGCGCATCGCCGAGCGCACCGTGACCGCGGAACTGGCGGCCACGCGCGGGCAATACGACGAGGCGGTGGCGGCGCTGGAAGAGGCGGTGGCGATCGAGGGCAGCATTCCCTACGACGAGCCGCCGGGCTGGCATGCGCCGGTGCGCCAGACGCTGGGCGCCATCCTGCTGCAGGCCGGCCGCGCGGCCGACGCCGAGGCGGTCTATCGCGAGGAACTGCGGCGGAATCCCGGCAACGGCTGGTCGCAGTTCGGCCTCGCCAGGAGCCTCGAGGCGCAGGGCAAGCCGGACGCGGCAGAGGCGATGGCGGCGTTCAAGGCGACCTGGGCGCAGCCGGAGACGGTGCTGCAGTCGTCGCGGATGTAGGCGCGCGTCAGGCCACGGCCGGCGTGCGTGCGGTCGCGGCTCGCGACCGGTGGAAGAAAGGGGCCGTGCGTGCGCGGCCCCTTCGTCGTCAGGCCGCCAGGCCGGCCGCCGCGGCATCCTTGCGCAGCGCCGGATTGTCCCAGCCCGGGCGCGGCGCGAAACGCTCGCCATAGCGGGCCTGCAGCGCCTGCAGGCGCGCCAGCAGCACGTCGGCGCCCGCTTCGCGGATGGTCTGGATCGGGCCGCCGCGGAACGGCGCATAGCCGGTGCCGAAGATGACGCCCGCATCGAGCAGGTCGGCATCGGCGACCACGCCGTCGTGCAGCGCCGCCACGGCCTCGTTGAGCAGCGGCAGCACCAGACGGTCTTCGAGGTCTTCGGGCACCTTGTAGTCCTTCGACACCTCGGGCTTCTTCGGCTTCCCGCCCTTCTCGGTGGTTTCCCAGGCGTACAGGCCCTGGCCGTCCTTCTTGCCGCGCTTGCCCTGTTCGGGCGGGTTCGCCAGCGCCGGCGGGATGGAGAGGCCGAGGAACGGTGCGAGTTCCTGCCCGACGCCGTAGGCGACGTCCAGGCCCACGGTGTCGATCAGTTCGATCGGGCCCATCGGCATGCCGTACTTCACCGCGACCTTGTCGATCACCGGCGCGGGAATGCCTTCGGCATAGGCGGTGGCCGCCTCGAGCATGTACGGGAACAGCAGGCGGTTGACCAGGAAGCCCGGCGTGCCGCGCACCGGCACCGGCAGCTTGTCGAGCGCCTTGCAGAACGCGGCCAGGCGCTGCTCGGTCTGCGCCGACATCGCGTCGTGGCGCACGATCTCCACCAGCGGCATCAGCGCCACCGGGTTGAAGTAGTGCAGGCCGGCGAACTGCGCCGGGCGCGCGATGTGGTCGCGCAACTCGTCTAGCGGGATCGACGAGGTGTTGGTGGTCAGCAGCGCATCGGGCTTCATGCGCGGCTCGAGGCCGGCGTACAGCTCGCGCTTGGCGTCGGCGCGCTCGATGATCGCCTCGATCACCAGGTCCGCGGCCGCTACACCGTCACCGGCGAGGT
>JAEXTE010000428.1 GCA_023453655.1 Pseudomonadota bacterium | reverse complement strand
CGCCGGTCCCGCCGCAGCCACACAGTACCGAGGGGACGACATGGGGATTGCTGCTACGGAGACGGGGCGACAGGACAACCCGGCCGGCGAGGATGCCTCGCGCCAGCTGGAGGTGCGCGTGGCGCTGGACGACACCGCCCTGCCGGTCGGCACGCCGGTGACCGTAGGCCTGCCCAGCGCAGTACCGCGCACCGTGGTCGCGGTACCACGCGACGCGCTGGTGTTGCGCAGCGAGGGCGACTACGTGGTGCGCATCGATGCGGGCGAACGCGCCACGCGCCTGCCGGTGCGTGCCGGCGCCGAGCTCGACGACCTGGTGGAAGTCGAGGGCAACGTGCGGCCGGGCGACCGCCTGGTGGTGCGTGGCGGCGAGCGCGTGGAGCCCGGGCAGTCGGTGCGGATCGAGCCGATGCGCGCGGTGGCGATGCGCTGACCGCACGGCGCGGCTCCGGCCCTGGACGTAGCGCTGTGGCATCATCGCCGCGCGCCGGGCGCCGCTCGGCGCCATCGCGAAACGCACGCGTAGCGGGAGGACACCATGCCCGGACACGGGACCATCAACTACGTCGAACTGCCCTCGCGCGACCTCGCCGCGACGCGGCGCTTCTTCGAACAGGCCTTCGGCTGGCGCTTCGTCGAGTACGGGCCGGAGTACCTGGCCATCGAGGGCGCCGGCCTGGACGGCGGCTTCTACGCCTCCTCCCTGGCCGCGCGCAGCGAGGCAGGCAGTGCCCTGGTCGTGCTCTACAGCAATGCGCTCGAGCAGACGCTGGCCGGCGTGGTGGAGGCCGGCGGCGAGGTGATCAAGCCGATCTTCGAGTTCCCCGGCGGCCGGCGCTTCCATTTCCTCGCGCCCGGCGGCAGCGAGTTCGCCGTGTGGAGCGAGCCGGCGGCTTGAGGCCGCGGGCGGGCACTTCGCGAGCCGCGACGGCGGCCGCACATGCGCGCGCCGACGCGGCCGCGCACATTGCCGCGGCGCTGCTGCTCGCCGCTGCGCTGGCGACCCTGGTGGCGCTGTTTTCCGGTGCGGACTGGCTGGAAGCCGCGCTGCCTGGCGGACTGCCCCTGGGCAACGGGCTGGCGGCGCTGGCCCTCTGCGCGCCTGCGGCCGCGGCGGCGCTCATCGCCCGCCATGGCAGCCTGGCGCGCGGTGTGGCGGTCGCGGTGCTGGTCCTGGGTTTGGCGTGGATGCCGGTTTCGCTGCTGCTGGCCGGCAATCCCGAGCTCAACTTCGCCGGCGGCCGCGGCGCCATCTGGCTGGCGCTCAGCCTCGCACTGGCCGTCTGTTCCTATGGCGTGCTGGCGTGGTGCCTGGCGGCGGCCACGTTGCGCGCGTGGCGCGGACGGCAGGTGCGCCGAGCCGCGCGGCGCCTCAGATCCGCGAGTAATCCCAGGACACCATCCGGCCGTCGCGATACGGCATGACGCCGTGGAAGGCGCGCGGGTCGCCATCGAACACCAGCGGCAGGAACTGCCGGTCGCCCTCCCACAGCGGCAGCTCGAGGATGCGTTCAACCTCCACCCACTCCAGCGTGCCTTCCGGATTGGAGGTGTAGGGTTCGCCCGACCAGCGCGTCACCACGAACAGGAAGCCCAGCCAGTCCTCGCCGTGCTTGCCGAAACCCGGCCAGCTGATGGTGCCGCGCAGCTGCAGCTCGTCGCACTCGATGCCGGCCTCCTCGCGGATCTCGCGGCGCATGCCGGCCACGATGTCTTCGTCGGGTTCGAGCTTGCCGCCCAGCCCGTTGTACTTGCCCAGGTGCTGGTCGCCCGGGCGCGCGTTGCGGTGGACCATCAGCACGCGGCGACGATCGGGCGAGAGGACGTAGCCGAGCGTGGCGGCGATCGGTGTATAGGGCATGTGCGGTCCATGCAGCGGCGGGCGGCGCATGGTAGCGGTGCGCGGCCGCGCCGGTCGACCGCTATTCGGCCTCCACGCCCGCCAGCGCCAGCACCCAGGCCGGCGTTTCCGGTTCGCCGGCGAAGAACTCCCGCCCCTTCCCCTCGCCGATCGCCCAGCGGTGCAGCCAGCTGGGGCCGGAGCGTCCGTCGTAGCCTTCCGCGCCGCGCGCGTAGGCCGGGTCCTGCATCACCTCTTCCAGCGCGACCACGCGATAGCCGCGCGCCTGCACGCCGGCCACCAGCGCGGGGACGGCCTCGGCGTTGAGTTCGTTGGCATGGAGCAGCCAGACCTGCGCGATCTCACGCCCCAGCAGCGCGCGCGACTGCCGCTCGTAGTACTCGACCTTGGCCAGCATGTAGGGCACGTAGGCCTCGCGCAGCCGCGCCAGCGTGTCCTCGCGGCCCGGTTCGGGCGCGGCATCCAGGATCCTGCGATAGGCGAGCGCCCAGATCCAGTCGCTGTTGTCGATGGTGACCGGGGCGACGCGGTAGCCATGCGCATCGAGGAAGGCCTGCAGCGCCGCGCGATCGTCCGCGCTGCGCCCGGCGCGCAGGTAGGGGTGGCGGAACCAGCGCGGCGCCGTGCCGGTTTCGGCGAGCAGTGGCCGCAGTTCGCGTTCGCCGTCCAGGATCGCCTGCCGGTAGGCCTCGAGGCCGACCGCGTGCAGGTCGACATGGCCGTAGGTGTGGTTGCCCAGCTCGTGGCCGCGATCGAGCCAGTCGACCAGCATGCGCAACCGCTCCGGCAGCACCCGTCCTCCGGATTCGAGCTTGTCGCCGTTGACGAAGCCGGCGACCGGCACGGCGGCGGCGTCCAGTGCGGCCATCAGCCGCCGGTGGCGCGCCTCGAGCTGCGCCTCGTCGAGCCCCTCGAACGAAACCCAGGGCAGGTCGTCGATGGTGATCGCGATGCGGCGCGCGGACTGCTCCGGCGGCGCCTGCGCGCGCGCCGGGATGATGCACGCCAGCCCCAGCAACAGCCCGGCCAGCATCCGGTCGCGCCAGCATCCCGCCATCCCGCACCCCTTGCGCGTAAGCAGGCGCGAGTGTAGCGCGCGGCCCGATCAGTCCTGGCGCATCGTGCGCAGGCGGTCGAGCGTGGACTTGAGCGCCAGCGGCCGCACCGGCTTCTGCAGCAGCGACAGGCCGTGCTCCAGCGCGCGGCGGCGCACCTCGCCGCTGTCGTCGGCGCTCAGCACCAGGGTCGGGCGCACACCGAACCGCGCCGACAGGCGCTGGTACAGGTCGATGCCGGTATCGCCATCGTCGAGGTGGTAGTCGAACAGCCACAGCGCCGCGGGCCGCGCCTGCAGCAGCGCCTCGGCGCCGGCGCCGTCGGCGGCCGCGTCCACCACGCAGCCCCATCCCTGCAGCAGGCCGCGCAGCGAGGACAGCGCCATCGGATCGTTGTCGACGATCAGGATGCGCGTGCCGGCCAGGCCAGCGCGCGGCAGTTCGGCCTCGGGGCGCGGCGCGGCCCGCGCGACAGGCAGGCGCAGCGAGAACACCGTGCCGGCGCCGAGGCGGCTGCGCAGCCGCAGTGGCGCCTGCATCAGGCGCGCGATGCGGTCGGCGATCGCCAGGCCCAGTCCCAGGCCCTGCCCCGCCACGCCCTCGCCGCGGCGGAACTCCTCGAAGATCAACTGCTGCTGCGAGGGCGCGATGCCGGGCCCTGTGTCATGCACCTCGATGCGTAGCCCATCGCCGTCGCGGCGCACGCCGAGCAGCACGCCGCCATGACGCGTGTAGCGCACCGCGTTGGCCAGGAAGTTCTGCAGCACCCGCCGCAGCAGCTGCGGATCGCCATGCACCCAGGCGCTGCTGGGCACGTGGCGGAACCGCAGGCCGCTGGCCTCCGCGAGTGCGCGGAACTCCGAGGCCAGCGGTTCGAGCACTTCGGCCAGCGGAAAATCGCGCGGCTGCGGCACCAGTCCACCGGCCTCCAGCCGCGACATGTCGAACAGGCCGGTGAGCAGGTCGGTGGTGGAATCCAGCGCGCCCTGCAGCTGGCCCAGCGCGGGGCGGTGCCCCGGGTCGAGCTGTTTGGCCAGCGATTCGGTGAACAGCTGCGCCGCGTGCAGCGGCTGCAGCAGGTCGTGGCCGACCGCGGCCAGGAAGCGGCTCTTGGCGTCATTGGCGCGTTCGGCCTCGCGCCGCGCCTGGTCGAGGCTGGCGGTGCGCTCGGCCACGCGCTGCTCCAGGGTCTCGTTGGCGCGCTTGAGCCCGGCCTCGGCGACGCGGAAGGCGGTGACGTCGGTGAACGTCGCCACGAAGCCGCCGTTGGGCATCGGGTTGCCGCGGATCTCGATCACGGCGCCGTCGGGGAAGCGGCGCTCGGCCACGTAGGGCGTGCCGGCGCGCATGTGCGCCAGGCGCCGCTCGACTTCGCGTTCGATGTCCAGCGGCCCCAGCAGGCCGCTGGCGAGGTTGTGCCGCACCAGCCGTTCGACCGGCACGCCGACGCGCAGCATCTGCGGCGGATAGTCGAAGCGTTCGGCGTAGCGGCGATTCCATGCCACCAGGCGCAGTTCGCTGTCGACCACGCTGATGCCCTGGCTCATGTTCTCCAGCGCGGCCTCGAGCAGGCGCTGGTTGAAGCGCAGGTCCTGCGAGGCCTCGCCGACGATGGCGGCGACGGTGTCGAGGTCCGGCCCGGCCTCGCGGCGCGCGGCGTCGAGCAGCAGGCGCGCCGAGGCGCTGCCGAGCACCGCCGCCAGCTCGCGCTCCAGAGCCGATTCGATCGCCGCCGGCACCGGTCCGCTTGGCGGCGCGCCGCGCAGTAGTTCGTCCACCCGCTGCGCGGGCAGGAAGCGGCGGCCGGCGTTGCGCAGGGTCCGCCGGTCCGAACCGCGGGCCTCGCTGCGGTGCGGCGCGCTGCCCATGCCCGCCAGCAGCGCGGTGGTCAGCGTGCCGATGAACAGGCTCACGCCCACCGCCCGTCCCAGCCGGCTCCAGCCGGTCAGGCCGAACAGCGATTCGGGCGCCAGCCAGGCCTGCCCGAACGGGCCGTCGTGCAGGAACGCCTGCGCGGGCGCGACCATCGGCGGCAGCATCACCCAGGCCCAGGCGGCGAACCCCGCCAGCACGCCGAAGACCGCCGCGCGCGCCGGCGTCTGCGGGCGCCACACGGCGAAGGCCAACGCCGGCGCCAAGGTGGCGAGCGCCGAGAACGAGACCGCGCCCACGTCGGCCAGCGCCTCGTTGCCGCCCACGCGCCGCGCATAGGCCCAGCCGAGCAGCATGATCGCCACGATGCCGGCGCGACGCAGCAGCAGCAGGCCGCCACGGTGATCGTCGCCCTGCCCGCGCGACCAGGCACCGCGCAGCAGCCCCGGCGCGAACCAGTGGTTGCCGATCATCAGGCTCAGCGTCAGCGTCGCCACGATCACCATGCCGGTGGCGGCGCTCAGCCCGCCCAGGAACACCAGCAGCGCGATGCCGTCGTTGCCCGCCGCCAGGGTGGCGCCGCGCCGGCGCGCGCGGGCGCGCGCCAGCGGCAGCGCGGGAATCGCGATCAGCAGCAGGTACAGCGGGAACAACCAGCGCGCGGTGCGTACATGGCGGTCGTCGCGGCACTCCACCACGCCGACGTGGAACTGGTGCGGCATGACGAACATCGCCAGCGCCCCCAGCAGCACCAGCGGCACGAAACCGCCGGCCGATGGCGCAACCGGCGCCGGCGCCGTGCCGCCACGCAGTCCGTCCAGTCCCAGCCACACGAAGACGCCCAGCGCCAGCATCGCCAGCAGCTTGAAAACCGACTCGAAGGCGATCGCCAGCACCAGGCCGCGGTTGTGCTCGGTGGCGCTGGCGCGGCGCGTGCCGAACAGCATCGCGAACAGCGCCATCGCCAGGGCCACGTACAGCGAACCGTCGCGCCATGGCGCCGGCACCTGTCCCGCCGCGGCTTCCGCGCCGCCGGTCAGGGTGGCGAAGCTCTGGGTGATCGCCTGCAGCTGCAGTGCGATGTAGGGAATCACCCCCAGCGCCGCCACCAGGGTGACGGTCGCCGCCAGCCACGGATCCTTGCCCAGTCGCGTGGCGATCAGGTCCGCCAGCGAGGTGGCGTTGGTCTCGCGCGCCAGCCGCACCAGCCGGATCAGGAAGAACACCGCCAGCGCGTAGAACGCGATCGCGCCGACGAAGGTCGGCGGCAGCGGCCAGCCGTAGCGCGCGGCCTGGGTGACCGTGCCGTAGAACGTCCACGACGTGCAGTGCACCGCCAGCGACAGCGCGTAGAC
>JAEXTE010000407.1 GCA_023453655.1 Pseudomonadota bacterium | reverse complement strand
CCCGAGGCCCGGCCGCGGACCGTGCCGCGGCCGGGATCGGGCTCAGCCGCGCTGGGCCAGCTGCGACAGCCGCTGGACCGCGACCGAAACGGTCGGATAGTCGACGCTCTTCTGCGCGGCCAGCTCCGACAGCATGGCCAGGGTGAAGCGCAGCGACGGATCGTCGCGCTCCAGCCAGTGCCGGACCTTCTCTTCCGCGGTCTTGCCCGGGCATTCCAGCACCTGGCCGACGATGGTGCGCTGCTGCGCGGCGAGTTCCTCGCGCAGCACCCCGCGCGCCACCGCATGCCAGCGACCATCCACCTCGAGCGCGTCGATCTGCCGGGCCAGCCACGGCACGCGCAGCGCCTCGCCGACCCGGAAGTGCAGCTTCGCCACTTCGATCGGCCTGCGCTTGCGCTCGGTGGCCAGCTCGATGATGTCGGCGCAGGGTTCCAGGTACGGCAGCGCCGCGAGCTGGCCGGCCAGGTCCGCCGGCACGCCCTTGTCCAGCCAGTCGGCCAGGCTGGCCTCGTACTCGGGCCGCTGCGAGTCCGGCAGGATGCTGTCGCCCGCGCGGATGTCGCGGAACCCGCCGTGGTAGCGCTCCACCGCCGTGGTGATGTCCGGGATCGCGCCGGGACGCGACAGCAGCCAGCGCGTGAACGAGCGCTGCAGGTTCCAGATCACCTGCAGGGCGTCGATCTGCACGCTCTCGGGCACCTTGCCGTCGAGCGCGTCGATGTCCAGCCACAGCGCCCGCGCTTCCAGCGTCTCGCGGGTGATGGTGAAGGCCTTGGCGACCTCGCCGTAGCTGCGGCCGCTGTCCTCCTGCATGCGCAGCAGGAAGGTCGCGCCCATGCGGTTGATCATCGTGTTGGTCACCGCGGTGGCGATGATCTCGCGCTTGAGGCGATGCTGCTCCATCGCGTCGGCGTATTTCTTCTGCAGGGGCTTGGGGAAGTAGCGCTGCAGCTCCTTGGACAGGTACGGGTCCTCGGGCACGTCCGAGCGCAGCAGTTCGTCGAAGGCGACCAGCTTGGAGTACGACAGCAGCACCGCCAGCTCCGGACGGGTCAGGCCTTCGCCGCGGCTCTTGCGCTCGGCGATCTCGGCATCGGACGGCAGGTACTCGATCTGGCGGTCGAGCAGCCCCTGCTGCTCCAGGGTGCGGATGAAGTGCTGCTTGGAGCCCAGCCGCGTCAGGCTCATCCGCTCCATCAGGCTGATCGCCTGGTTCTGGCGGTAGTTGTCCCACAGCACCAGCTGCGCGACCTCGTCGGTCATCGAGGCCAGCAGTTTGTTGCGCGCCTCCATCTTCAGCCTGCCCTCGCGCACCTGGGCGTTGAGCAGGATCTTGATGTTGACCTCGTGGTCGGAGGTGTCCACGCCGGCCGAGTTGTCGATGAAGTCGGTGTTGAGCAGGACCCCGTTGCGCGCGGCCTCGATGCGGCCGAGCTGGGTCATGCCCAGGTTGCCGCCCTCGCCCACGGCGCGGCAGCGCAGGTCGCGGCCATCGACGCGGATCGCGTTGTTGGCGCGGTCGCCCACGTCCGCGTGCTGCTCGCTGCTGCCCTTGACGTAGGTGCCGATGCCGCCGTTCCACAGCAGGTCCACCGGCGCCTTGAGGATGGCCGAGAGCAGCGCGTTGGGCGCCATCGAGGTGGTGCCCTCCGGCAGGCCCAGCGCCTCGCGCGCCTGCGGCGAGATCTCGATCGACTTGAGCGTGCGCGGGTACACGCCGCCGCCCTTCGAGATCAGCTTCGCGTCGTAGTCCGCCCAGCTCGAGCGCGGCAGCGCGAACAGGCGCTCGCGCTCGACATAGGAGCGCGCCGCGTCCGGGCTGGGATCGATGAAGACGTGGCGATGGTCGAACGCAGCCACCAGGCGGATGTGGCGCGAGAGCAGCATGCCGTTGCCGAACACGTCGCCGGACATGTCGCCGATGCCCACGCAGGTGAAGTCCTGCGCCTGCGAGTCGCGGCCCATTGCGCGGAAGTGCCGCTTGACCGATTCCCAGGCGCCGCGCGCGGTGATGCCCATGCCCTTGTGGTCGTAGCCCACCGAGCCGCCGGAGGCGAAGGCATCGTCGAGCCAGAAGCCGTACTCGCGGGCGATGGCGTTGGCGGTGTCGGAGAAGGTCGCCGTGCCCTTGTCCGCGGCCACCACCAGGTAGGGATCGTCCTGGTCGTGGCGGACCACGTCGCGCGGCGGCACGATGGCGCCCTCGACGATGTTGTCGGTGATGTCGAGCATGCCGCTGATGAACAGCCTGTAGCAGGCCACGCCCTCGGCGAACAGTGCGTCGCGATCGCCGCCGGCCGGCGGCCGCTTGACGATGAAACCGCCCTTGGAGCCGACCGGCACGATGACGGTGTTCTTCACCATCTGCGCCTTGACTAGGCCCAGCACCTCGGTGCGGAAGTCCTCGCGACGGTCGGACCAGCGCAGGCCGCCGCGCGCCACGGGGCCGAAGCGCAGGTGGGTGCCCTCGATGCGCGGACCGTACACGAAGATCTCGCGATAGGGCCTGGGCTTGGGCAGCTCCGGCACCTGGGCCGGGTCGAACTTGAACGCGATGGTCTCCTTCCAGCCGCCATCGGCTGCGCGCTGGTAGTAGCTGGTGCGCAGGGTCGCGTCGATCACGCCCATGAAGCTGCGCAGGATGCGGTCCTCGTCGAGGCTGGAGACGTTGTCCAGCAGTGCG